>CAZVPS010000046.1:0-12695 GCA_964629105.1 uncultured Anaerolineaceae bacterium | reverse complement strand
GGTCACAGAAACCCTCTTGACACCGTCCGGGCGTCCCGTTACCGTCAGGTAAACCGGTTTGCTAAACCGGTTTGCGTCCCGCGTCAGCGTCCCGCGTCCCGACGGCACCGAGGAGGAGGCGAATTCGCGTGGAGCAGCTGCGAAGTCGACCGCGCATCGCCGACGTCGCCCGCGAGGCGGGCGTGTCGAAGACCGCGGTCTCCTTCGCCTTCAACAGCCCGGAGCGCCTGGGCCCCGACACCGCGACGCGAATCCGCGAGGTCGCGGACTCGCTCGGGTATCGGCCGCACCCGGTGGCGCGCATGCTCACCCAGCGGCGGACCAGGACCCTGGGGATCCTGACCCCGCAGGCCCTCTCCGTCGTCTTTGCCAACCCGTTCTTCGCGACCTTCAGCGAGGGCGTGGCGGTGGCGGCCGAGGAGGCCGGGTACGGGCTCCTCTTCGTCTCGCCGGTCCACGGCTCGCTGGCCCGTGCGGTCGGACGGGCGACGGTGGACGGCTTCGTCGCGATCGGCCTCTCGGAGGAGCACCCGGAGGTCGGGCAGATCCGCAGCGCGGGCCTGCCCATCGTGCTCGTCGACTCGGCCGCGTTCCCCGAGCACGCGGCCGTGGATGTCGACGACGAGGGCGGCGCCCGCCAGGCGGCAGAGCACCTGCTCGCCCTGGGGCACCGCGACTTCCTCGTCGTCGGCGTCGAACCGCCCACCCCGGGCGCGCACCCCGACTTCGGGGGCGTCGTGGGACGCCGGCTCGCCGGCTATCGCGCCGCTCTCCGGAACGCCGGGGTGGAGCTCCCGGACAGTCACGTCGTCGTCGGTCCCGCGAGCGTCGACGGCGGCGCCGCCTGCTTCACGCGGGCCTGGGAGGACGGCCTCCGTCCCACCGCGGTCCTCGCGATGAGCGACGTGATGGCGATCGGCGCGATCGGCGCGGCCGGTCGTCTTGGCCTGGCCGTGCCGGCCGACCTCAGCGTCGTCGGGTTCGACGACATCGAGCTGGCCAGCCACGTCCAGCCCCCGCTCACGACCGTGCACCAGCCGGTCCGTCGCAAGGGGGAGGAGGCCTGCCGCCTCCTGCTCGCAGCGATCGAACGACGGGATGGAGCCCGACCCGAACACCGCCTCCTCGAGACACGGCTCATCGTCCGGGCCTCGAGCGGCCCGGCGCCACGCCCCCGCCGGGAGCTGGTGGAGGCTACTGACTGACCGGAGAAGCGGGTTGCCGCCCTGCGGCCACCCGCACCGGAACCCCTCCGCACCGTGCGGGCGGATCAACCCGAGAAGGCCGGCGCCAGCGAGGCGGCCGGCTGCAGGAGGAAGACAGATTCAGATGCAGCGATTGACCAAGCTGGTGACCGCGCTCGGCGCGCTCGCCATCGTCGTCGGCGCCTGCGGCGCCGCCGCGACGCCGACCCCGGCGCCCGCAACCGGGGCGCCCGCAACCGCGGCCCCGACCGAGGCTCCGAGCGTTGCGCCAGCCGGTCTCAGCGGCAAGCTGACCGTCTGGCATGCCTACGGCTCATCGGGCGGCGGCGCCGAGTTCAAGGCGTTCACCCGGATCCTCGAAGGCGTCAAGGCCGCGAACCCGGAGCTCCAGGTGGAGGCCCTCGACGTCCCGTTCAGCGACATCTTCAAGAAGTTCGAGACGGAGTCGGCCGCCGGCGGCGGGCCCGACCTGTTCATCGCCCCGAACGACAGCCTCGGCGGCGAGGTCCGCGGTGGCTTCCTCGAGGACCTGACCGGCAAGATCGACGCGACCGTGGCCGTCTCGAGCGATGTGTCCGTCGCCGGCAGCGCGGTCGAGGGCAAGCTCTTCATGGTCCCCGAGTCCCTGAAGGCCGTCGCCATGCAGTACGACGCCGACAAGGTCGCGAACCCGCCGAAGACCACCGACGAGCTGCTCGCCTTCGTCAAGGGCGGCGGCAAGGTGGGGATGATCACCGGCCCGTACTTCGGCTGGGGTCTCTACTCCGCCTTCGGCGGCAAGATCTTCGACGACACGGGCAAGTGCGCCGCGACCGCCACCAGCGGCGTCGCCGACGCGATCAAGTTCGTCGCTGACCTCAAGGCGGCCGGCGCCCTCATCGACGCCGACTACGGCAAGGTCAACGACGCCTTCAAGAACGGCCAGATCGACATCATCTTCAACGGCAACTGGACGCTGGGCGACTACAAGGCGGCTCGGCCGGCCCTTGCCATCGCCCCGATCCCGGCCGGCCCCGGCGGCAAGGCCGCTCCGCTTGCTGGCGTCGATGGCTGGTACATCAACTCGGCCGGGACGGCCAAGGACCTGGCCATCGCGTTCGCCCAGGAGATGGTCAGCCAGGCGGCGCAGACCATCTACGTCGACGTCGCCGGCCACGTCCCGGCGAACAAGAACATCACGATCATCGACCCGCTGGTGAACGGCTTCGCGGCCGCCATCAACGAGGGCATGGCCCGGCCGCAGTCGGCCGAGATGAACAACTACTGGGGCAACTTCGAGAACGCGTGGAAGGAAATCCTCGACAAGGGGACCGACCCGACCACCGCCATCGCCACCGCCTGCACCGCGATGGACACTGCCAACAAGAAGTAGACAGGCGCACACTGACGCCCCGGTCGACCGCGCAGGCCGGCCGGGGCGTCGATCTTCATCCCGCGCAGGAGGGCGGTGGCGAGCGATGACGGCAGCTGCGACCACGGTCGACGCGCGAGCCTCGGGCCGGGGCGGGCTGGGGGGCGGCGGACCGCGACGGATGCGGATCGCCTACCTCTACCTGGTCCCGGCGTTTCTCGTGATGGGCATCATCACCCTCTATCCGCTCCTCTTCCAGATGTGGATGTCGTTCACCGACTACGGCATCGGCAATCTCCGGGCGACCGCCCCGCCGCCCGCCTTCGTCGGCATTCAGAACTACGCCGACATCCTGTCCAGCCAGCTGGCGATCCCGAACTTCCATTTCGTCCGGCTGATTCTCTACAACCTGTTCTGGGCCTTCAGCAACGTCGCGATCCACGTCGTCCTGGGGGTGGCGATCGCGCTGCTGGTGAACACCAGGGGGCTCTGGTTCAAGAAGGCCTACCGGGCGCTGTTCATCCTCCCGGTGGTCATCCCGCCGCTCATCGTGGCGACCGTCTGGAAGAACATGTACGACCCGGACAGCGGCGCGGTGAACCTCATCCTGGCCGGTCTCGGCAAGTTCCTCGGGATGGCACCTGACGCGTTCCGGATCGACTGGCTCCGCCAGGTCGCCGACCCGATCCCGTTCGTCCCGCTGCCGCTGGCCTTCTTCGCCATGCTCGTCACCAACACCTGGCTCGGCTGGCCGCTCAACGCGGTCGTCGCGACGGGCGCTCTCCAGTCGATCCCGAACGAGCTTTACGAGGCGGCCGAGATGGACGGCGCCGGCCCCTGGCAGCGCTTCCGGAACGTCACCCTGACCTACCTCCGCCCGGCGATGGTCCCGTACGCGATCTATGGCTTCGTGATCACGTTCAACCTGTTCCACCTGGCCTACTTCATGTCGGCCGGCGGACCGTTCGGACGGACGGAGCTCCTGGTGACCCAGGCGTACCGGCTGGTGAACGACCAGAAGCTGTACGGGACCGGCGCGTCGTTCGCCGTGATCATGTTCTTCATCCTGCTGGCGATCACCCTGGCCACGAACCGCCTGGCCCGGGCGACCCAGGCCGTCGACGAGCTGTAGGAGGCGAGCGATGACCGCATCCGCGAATGCCCTGCCCGCCGTGGATCGACCTCGGCGGCAGTCGCCCTTCCGCGGCGGCCGCGGCCGCCTGTCGCTCCAGCGCCAGCTCGTCCTCCAGGCGGTGGCGGTCCTCACCCTGCTGACCGTCCTGTTCCCGGTCGTGTGGGTCTTCAGCCTGTCGCTCGACCCGCTCAATCGATCGCGGCCGGAGGGGCTCAGCCTCATCCCCAACAACGCGACCCTGGAAGCCTACGGTCAGGTCATCGTGCAGCCGACGAACAACCCGATCTCGTTCTGGGAGCTCGCCTTCAACAGCGTCAAGATCGCCCTCGGGGCCTCGCTCATCAGCGTGATGATCGGGGTGCTCGCCGCGTACGCGTTCTCGCGGCTCCGGTTCAGCGGCCGCCAGGTCCTGATGCTGGTCATCCTGGGCGTCCTGATGCTGCCGCCGGTCGCGACCCTCACGCCGCTCTTCGTCATGCTCAACAAGATCCAGCTCGAGCTGCCCGTGCTGGGGGTGTTCAACCTGCGCAACTCGCTGCTGGGCGTCGGGCTGGCGATCATCTCCGGCCTGCTGCCGTTCGCGATCTGGAACCTCAAGGGGTATCTCGACACCATCCCCAAGGACCTCGAGGAGGCCGCCGCGGTGGACGGCGCGTCGACGAACCAGACCTTCATCCGGATCATCCTGCCGCTGGCGATGCCGGCCCTCGCGGTCACGGCGTTCCTCGGCTTCGTGAGCGGCTGGACCGAGTTCTACTTCTCGTGGATGTTCCTGAACAAGGCCTCGGACCAGACCCTGGCGATGGCGCTCTACTCGATGCAGGGCCAGTTCACGAACACGCCCTGGTCCGTCTTCTCGGCCTTCGCGATCCTGTTCGCGATTCCGCCCGCGGTCGTCTACTTCTTCGCCCAGAAGTACATCACCTCGGGCCTGGCCATCGGCGCGGTCAAGGGGTAGTGGGGGCGGGCTCCCGGGGTCCGAACGGCCCTCGACGGCCGCGAGGTCCGTCGGCCGGCATGATCCGTCTCGGAGGCGGCCATGGCATTTCCCTTCTACTGGATCGGGGCCCTTCTACGCGGGGACTGTCCTGGGAGCCGCGCTGACGCTCTTCGTGCTCGCCATGCGGGCGGCCGACCGGGCGGCGACGGAGGTCCGCGGCTCGATCCTGCCGGGTCTGGTCGAGGGCTTCCGCGACTGGGCGGACGATCGGCGCACGGCGCGGCGGCCGCCCATCTCTCCGCCGGGGCCGGAGGCCGGCGACGGGATCGAGGAGGCGCTGTCCGCGGCGGCCCCGCCCGTCGAGCGGCTGCGCCCTCACCTGCGCTGACGCCGCGCGGTCGAGGGTTCGCCCGCGTCGCCCTCGTGGCGGCGGGCCTGCTCGTCGCGCTCGCGGCCTGCGGCGATTCCGCCAGCCGGCCGCCGTCGAGCGCGTCGTCCTCGGTCGTGCCCTCGTCCTCGCCGTCGGCCTCCGCCTCGGGCGGCGCGCCCCCTGCCTGCTCGCCCTCCGCCGGCCAGCCCTCGCCCGGCGGCGCTGCCCGAGGCTGGTGGGTCGATCGGGTCTTCTACGAGGTCTTCGTGCGGAGCTTCGCCGACAGCGACGGCGACGGGATCGGCGACCTGCGCGGCCTGACGCAGCGCCTCGACCAGCTGAACGACGGCGATCCCGCGACGACCGGCGACCTGGGCATCACCGGTTTGTGGCTCATGCCGGTCATGGAGTCCCCCTCGTACCACGGCTACGACGTGGTCGACTACCGGGCCATCGAGCGCGACTACGGGACGGCGGACGACTTCCGCGACCTGGTCCGGGCGGCCCATGCCCGGGGGATCGCGGTGATCGTGGACTTCCCGATCAACCACACCTCGCGCGACCATCCCTGGTTCCTTGACAGCCGGACGCGGGGCTCGGTCCACGACGACTGGTATGTCTGGGCGGCCCAGCCGCCGGGTGGCCCGGGCTGGCATCCGGACGGCGACCGCTGGTACTACGGGTTCTTCTGGGAGGGCATGCCGGACCTGAACCTGGGCAACCCCAAGGTCACGACCGAGCTGACCGAGGTCGCCCGCTTCTGGCTGCGCGAGCTGGGCGTCGACGGCTTCCGGCTCGACGGGGCGAAGCACCTCATCGAGGACGGGCCGATCCTCGAGAACACGCCCGAGACCCACGCCTGGCTGGGCGTGTTCCACGGCGCGGTCCGGGCCATGTCGCCTGACGCGCTGCTCGTGGGCGAGGTCTGGGACATCTCGTCGATCAGCGCGAGCTACGTCCCCGACGCGCTCGACATGACCTTCGAGTTCGGGCTCGCGACGGGCTACCGGGAGGCCGTCCGGAACGGCCAGGCCCGCTCGCTGGCCGTATCGCTGCGAGAGGTCGCCGGCCTCGAGGCGCCGGGTGAGTTCGGTGCGTTCCTGACGAACCACGACATGGACCGGATCGCGTCGCAGCTCGGGGGCGACCGGGCGAAGCTGCGCCTGGCGGCCAGCCTGCTGCTCACCGGGCCGGGCGTGCCGTTCGTGTACTACGGCGAGGAGATCGGGATGAGCGGCGCCAAGCCGGACGAGCGCATCCGGACCCCGATGCAGTGGGACGCCAGCGCACCCGCCGGCGGCTTCAGCACGGGCCCGGCGTGGGAGTCGCCGTCCGACGACTGGCGGACCGTGAACGTGGCCGCCCAGGCCGACGACCCGGGCTCCCTCCTGTCGCTCTACCGGCGGCTCATCCGGCTCCGGGACGCCCACCCGGCGCTGCGCGGCGGCGAGATCGTGCCGGTCACCTCGGACGCCGACGAGGTCGTCGCGACCGTGCGGGCGACGGCGACCGAGACGCTCCTCGTGGTGGCCAACGTGTCCGACACGCCGGTCGCCGACTACGCCCTGGACCTGGCGGCCGGTCCCCTGTGCGGGATGCCCGCGGCGGCGATCGTCCATGGCGAGGGGATCCCCGGCGCGCCCATCGTCACGACCTCCGGCGGCTTCACGGGGTATCGTCCTCTGCCGACGCTGCCCCCGCGGAGCGTCACCGTCATCACCCTCCGCCCGTGACCCGCCGATGACCCGCCCGATTACCCGCCCGATTACCCGCCCGACAGGGAGACCGATGCCGATCGACACGCCCGAGCGGCAGCGCGACGCCGTCTTCTACCAGGTCCTCCCGGACCGCTTCGCCCGGAGCGCGCGTGTTCACCAGCCCGGCCCGCTGGAGCCATGGGATGCGCCGCCCACGACGACCGGCTTCAAGGGCGGCGATCTCCTCGGCGTGGCCGAGCACCTCGATCACCTCGTCGCCCTGGGCGTCAACGCGATCTACTTCAACCCGATCTTCCAGTCGGCGTCGAACCACCGCTATCACACGTATGACTACATGGCGGTCGACCCGCTGCTGGGCGGGGACACCGCGTTCCGCGAGCTGCTCGACGCCTGCCACGCACGCGGCATCCGGGTCGTCCTCGACGGCGTCTTCAACCACGCCAGCCGGGGCTTCTGGCCGTTCAACCACGTCATGGAGGTCGGCTGGGACTCGCCGTACCGCGACTGGTTCCATTTCGACGAGGAGGCCCTGAAGGCGGGCCGGCAAGTCCGCGCGTTCGCGGACGACCGGGAAGACGTCCTCGACCTTACCGACACGCCCTGGGAGCGCCTCGAGGGCGTGAACTCTCTCCGCGAGCTCGGCTACCGCGCCTGGTGGGACCTGCCAGCGCTCCCGAAGCTGAACACGGACAACCCGGAGGTGCGTGCGTACCTCTTCGGCGTCGCTGAGCACTGGCTCCGCTTCGGCATCGACGGCTGGCGACTGGACGTGCCGGAGGAGATCCGCGACGTCGAGTTCTGGCGCGAGTTCCGGCGTCGCGTGAAGGCGGTGAACCCCGAGGCGTACATCGTGGCGGAGATCTGGGAGGAGCGGCCGGAAGCGCTGCGGGGCGACCAGTACGACGCCTTGATGAACTACCCGTTCATGGCGGCCGTCCTTTCCTTCGTCGCCGCCGGCCACCACGACGACGAGGTCATCGGCTCGCACTTCACGATCCGCTCCCAGGTCCGGCGCGAGGACGCGCCGACGTTCGCGCGGCGGCTGGAGCACGTCCTCACGATGTACGACCCGGCCGTCGTCGCGGTCCAGCTCAACCTGCTCGACAGCCACGACACGCCGCGGTTCATGACGATGGCGAGCGGGGACGCCGCCTCGTTCCGGATGGCCACGCTCATCCAGATGACCGTGCCCGGCGCGCCGTCGATCTACTACGGCGACGAGATCGGCCTGCCCGGCGGTTACGACCCGGACTGCCGCCGCTCGTTCCCCTGGCAGGCGCCCGAGACCTGGGACCGCGACCTCCTGGCCTTCGTCTCCGCCACCGCTGCGCTCCGCCACGCCAACCCCGTGCTCCGGCGCGGGGCCTTCGCGGTGGTTGCGGCCGAGGGCATGGCGATGGCGTACCTCCGCTCATCGGACGAGGGCGCGTTCGTGGTGGCGATCAACGCCGGCAACGAGGCCGTGGAGCTCGACGTCCATCTCCCCGGCGTCGACGGGCGGGCGCTGGCCGGCGTCCCGCTGCCGGGAGAGGACGGCGTGCCCGTGCGCGTGCCCGTCGCCGACAGCCACGCCACGCTGCCCCTCCCGCCCCGGGCGGGGCGCGTCCTCAGCGTCGACGTCGCCTCCGCGCGATGACCACGCCCGTCCGCTCCCGCCCCGCCCGGCGCGGGCCCCTGCTGCCCGGCGCGGGCTCCTGCTGGTGGCCACCCTCGGCCTCGTCGTCGTGATCGCGGGCCTCGCGCTGGCGTACGCACCGCGGTCGCCCCCTCCCTCGCCGTCGCCGTTCCTGCCGCCGCTGTCCTCGTCCCGATGCAGGCCGTGGCCAGCGATCGGACGCAGGGGGAGCACGGCTACGACTACTGGCAGGCAACGATCCGGACGGCCGCGAAGCCGACGATCCTCTGATACCGTTTCATCGTCCGTGACGGCCCGACGATCCGCTACCTGGAGGACGACCCGCCCGCCGACGGCGGCGCGGTCGACGAGGCCAGCGACGGCGGGGCCGGCGGGGCTCCTGGGAGGCCGTCGAGAAGGACGCCGCCTGCGGCGAGCTTCCGAACCGGACCGTCCGCGTGACCTACGGCACCGAGGGCGCGCAGGAGCTCCCGGGCACGGTCGAGACGTGGCGGGACGTCAACCAGTGCGGCTGAGCCCGGCGGTCGCAGCGGGTCCCGGGCACGGCTGATCGCGCGACGGAGGGAGGGTCGCCCGCGTATCCTCGCCTGAGTGGCCGACCTCGTCTCCGACCTGCCCGCTCCGCTCGCCGCGCGACTCCGCGCGGTCATCGACATCGAGGGCAAGCTCCCGCGCGCCCTCCTCGCGCTGGGGCTGCCCGCCGCCGGGGACGTCGCCCTCCTCGGCGATCCCGATGGCTGGCACGCCGCCCGCCTGGCCGCGGCCGGCATCGCGGTCCGGAGCGAGCCGGTCCCGGAGCCGTTCCGGCTCGACCTGCCCGACGGCAGCCTCGACGCGGTCGTATCCCTCTGGTCCGGGTTTCGCGGCGTCGACGCGGCCGCCCGGGACGAGGCCGACCGCGTGCTCCGGGGCGGCGGCCGGCTCCTCGTCGTCCACGACTACGGACGCGACGACGTGAGCGCCCTGCGCTCGGCGGACGCGCCCGAGTACACGAGCTGGAGCCGGCGCGACGGCCCGTTCCTGCGGGACGGCGGGTTCCGGATCCACGTTGTGCACTGCTTCTGGACGTTTGCCACGATCGAGCAGGCCCGGGAGCTCCTCGCCGAGGCCTTTGGCGAGCGCGGCGTCGCGGTCGGCGCCGCCCTCCGGCGCCCGCGCCTCTCGTGGAACGTCGCGATCTACCACCGCACGCGACCACTGGCATGAGCGGGCAGGGCCACGTCTCCCGGCGCAACCCCGACGGGACGCGCGCACGCCAGGGCGTCCACCTTGGGCCGGTGCGGATGACCGCCATGCGGGTCGTCCTCCTCCTGGCGGTGGTGGGGTCCGTGGGCTACCTCGCCTACGCGCTCACCGTTCGGGACGCCACGCAGATCCCGATGCTCGCCTCGGGGGCGGCGGTCCTCGGGATCGTCTTCGCCGCCGTGGCGCTCGCCGGCGCGATCGAGACGGTGCGGGCGGCTCGGGCCGATCGGCCCGGTCGATCGGTGATCGCGGCCATCTTCGGCGGCGTGGCGGGGATCGTCGCCTGCGGCTGCTTCGCCGCGGCCGCGGTCCTGGCGCTCCTCTGGGGTGTCGGCTGACCGACGGCGGTGCCGGCGCCCCGCGGGTGTCGCGGCCGTGGCCCTCGTGGAGCCCCGCGCGGCAGCCCCCTGCTAGACTCGGCCGGCCAGGCCCCCATCGTCTAGAGGCCTAGGACGCCACCCTTTCAAGGTGGAGATCAGGGGTTCGAATCCCCTTGGGGGCACTCCCGCTGTCTTTCGAAGAAGGGTCGGGCCGGCGGAGTCCAGTCGATCGTCTCCAGCTGCCGATCCCGCACGACGATCCGCTCGACCACGATCCGACAGAGCTCCTCGCGGCGCGCCCCCGAGGCCGCCGCGATCGCCTCGGGCAACGCCAGGACGCGCGCTCGATAGGCGTCGAAGGCCAGGATCCGGTCGCCGTCCGGGAGCTCCGCGAGGGCGGCCCGCGCCGCGTCCCGTTCGGCCTGGTAGGCGGCGTCAGTCAAGTCACCTCAGGCGTGCTGCTTGCGGAGCTGCTCGAGGCGGGTGAGGAGCCGGGCCCGCTGACGGCCCGCGACCGCGACCTCGGGGGTCTCGAGGCGTCGTCGCAGCTCGGCGCGCGCGGCGTCGATGACCGCCTGCGGCAGCACGCCGCCGGCGATGCTCGCGAGGACTTCCTCTTCGATCCGGTCGGCGGGGCAGCGTCGGGCGTGGCAGCCGAGCGTCGGGCAGCGGTAGTAGCGGCGCTCCGTGCCGCGCTGGAGGTGCGCCTCCCCACGCATCCGGGTGCCGCACGTGCACTGGAGCAGGCCCCGCAGCACGTAGGAGCGGAAGGGTCGCGGCTTGTTGCCCACCCGGGTGCGCGCCGCGATGGCGGCCATCGTCCGGCGATACTCGGCCTCGGTGAGGATCGGCTCGTGGCGCCCGGGCCGTTCGTCGCGACCGCGCTTCTCGACCACGAAACCGAGGTACATCCGGCCCCGGCGGGCGATGTCCTTGACCGCCTCGCGGGTCCAGACGCCGCGGTGCGGCACGCCCTCCCGGTTGAGCAGCTCGGCCACCTCGGCCAGGGAGCGCTGGGCCAGCTCGCGCCACACGCGGCGCACGATCGCAGCCTCCTCGGGCACGACGACCAGCTGCCGGGGGTGGACGAGCAGGCCGGCGGCGTCGCGCAGGCCGCGGTAGCCGAGGGGATCGTGGCCGCGGTGCCGACCGTCCTCGAAGAGCCGCCGCTGCATGCCCGTCATACGCTCGGAGTCGAGGTCGCGCTGCAATTGGGCGGCCAGGCAGAGCTGCCCGAACAGGTAGCGCCCGGTGGCCCCGTCGAACCGGGCCCCGGGCAGGTTGGCCACGAGCAGCGGCACCTGACGGCGCTCGAGCTCGTGCGCCAGGTCGAGCATGAGCCGGGCGTTGCGGGCCAGGCGCGAGAGGTCGTAGACGGCGATCGCCGCGACCTCACCCGCGGCCAGCGCCGCGAGCAGGGCCTGGTAGCCGTTGCGCGCCGCGCTGGAGCCCGACTGGTGGCCGCCCGAGTCGGAGATCACCCGGACCGAGGCGCCCGCCGGCAGGAGCGCCCGACAGGCGGCCTCCTGCATCTCGTCGGACACGTCGGCCGCGGTCGCCTCCTTGTACGAGCGGCGGACGTAGATGAGGTGCTGAGCCATCGGCCCATGAACGCTCGGAACGGCCGCCAAGGCAAGGCCCATCATCTCGCCGGCTCCACGACCGGCGGCTCCCCGGCCCTTCCCGCATCTCGCGGGGCCTCAGACCCCGGTGCCGGTGCCGCAAGGGCCGACTCCGCCGCCACCTCGGCCAGCCAGAGGGCGAGCCGGAGCAGCACGTCGTCGGTCGCGGCCCTCGGACCATGTCCGGACCGGCGCGAGGCCGCGTCGAGCTCCGTGATGGTGGCGTTCACGTCCGTCATCGGGTCGGCTCCGCCGGAGGTCCGATGACGACGGCCGGCAGGGGGAGTCCCATCCGCTGGAAGACGTCGGCCAGGGGCACCGGCTCGGGGTCGACGCCGTTCCTCTTCCTTCCAGAGGCAGCCGCGGGCGGTCGTGGCCGTTGGTTCGTCGGCTGCGCCGTCCCGTTCTTCTCTTCGTCGGGCTTCATGCCCGACTCTTCTTTCGTCGCGTCAGGAGCGGCCGGAAGGACCGGTTCAGCAGGGCCAGACGGACGGACGGTAGGAGGTCGATGACTACCCGCGGTGTCCTCGATGACACCGCGATGACTACCCGCGGTGTCATCCGGCGATGGCTTGGGCTTGCGTCCGCGGCGGCTCGCCTGGGCACGCTTCCAGCGATCGCGGCTGATCTGGCGCCGCTCGGCCGCCGTGACGAACCATGAGTTCCACGCGGCCTCGGGGATCCTGCCGTCCTCGTCGAGCAGCCCGACCGTGACGAGGGCTTGAGCGACGGCGGACGTCGGGTTCATCCATTCGGGCGTCGCCTCGTCGAGTGTCAGCCGCTCGCCCGCCTCCCACGATTCCAGGAGGACCGCCACGTACAGCGTGACGGCCTCGGTGCGCTCCACCTGGAGGGTCAGATCACGGCGTAGGACACGGAACTTCGCGTCGCGGAGGAGCCCGGTGTCGAGGTCGGCGATCGTGAACCCGGCGTCGCGGCTCATGCCGACGCCCCCAGCAGCCGGTCGACCGGGGTCGCGGCGACTCGCCGTGAGATGTCGCGCCGTGACTGCTCGGCTACCTCTTCGATCTCCAAAGCCCTGACGTCGTCGGGCCATCTCCAGCTGAACTGCTCCGATGCGTCCGGCTGGTCTAGCCGCGTGTGGAGCGGGACGAGGGCGCTTTTCACGCCGAAGCCCGCCACCATCAGCCCG
>CAZVPS010000045.1:0-12990 GCA_964629105.1 uncultured Anaerolineaceae bacterium | reverse complement strand
TGACCGAGCTCGCCGCGATGCCGCTCGCCGCCGCCCCGCCAGTCGCCCGGCGCGTCCCCCTCCTGCTCGACGTCGACACGGGGATCGACGACAGCCTCGCCCTCCTCTACGCCTGCGGCTCGCCCGAGGCTGAGCTCGTCGCCGTCACCTGCGTGGCCGGGAACGTGGACGCCCGGCAGGTCGCCGAAAACACGCGGGCCGTGCTGGAGCTGGCCGGCCGCGACGACGTGGAGGTGGCCATGGGGCGCGAGACGCCGCTGGTACGCCCGCTCGTGACCACGCCCGAGACGCACGGCCCGAAGGGGATCGGGTACGCCGTGCTCCCCCCGGCGCGCCGGCCCCTTTCGGACCGCCACGCCGCGGACCTCATCATCGAGGAGGCACGCCGCCGGCCCGGCGAGCTCACGCTGGTCACGCTGGGACCCGCCACGAACCTGGCGGTCGCCGTCCTGCGCGAGCCCCAGCTGCCGCTGATGCTCCGCCGCTGGGTGCTCATGGGCGGCAGCTACCGCTCCCCGGGGAACACGGCGCCGACGACGGAATGGAACGTCTCGGTCGACCCGGACGCGGCGAAGGTCTGCTTCACGGCCTTCGGCGATCCGGCGATCGTGGAGCGGCGGCGGGCGGCCGGGCTGGCGGGGCTCCCCCTGGCCCTCGGCCTCGACGTCACGGAGCGGGCGAAACTCCTCCCGGACCACCTCACCGCGCTGGCGCGTCGCGCCGGCTCGCGCCCGGACCCCTCCCGCGACCAGGCGGCCGGCAGCGTCGCCAGCCACCCCGTCGTCCGCTACGTTGCCGACGCGCTCCGCTTCTACATGGAGTTCCACTCCCGCTACGACGGCTTCTACGGCGCCTTCATCCACGACCCGCTGGCGGTGGCGGCCGCCCTGGACCCCGGGCTGGTGCGGGCGGAGGAGCTCGCCGTCGACGTGGAGCTGGGCGGCACCCTCACGACCGGCGGGACGGTGACCGACAGGCGCCGTTCCTGGGGCCGGCCGCCGACCCTGGCGGTGGCCGTCGAAGCGGAAGTGACGACGTTCTTCGAGCGGTTCGTGCAGCGGGTGGGGGGCCTGGCGGCGCGAATCGGGCCGGGCTGACAGCGCCGGGCTGGCGGCCTGCGGGCCGACCGGCGGGCGTGGCCGCGGCCGGCCGGCTCCACCCCTCAACCCGTGCACGGAAATCGCCGCGACCACGCTCGGTTCGGAGCTCGGTGGGCCGGCCCGCGTCCGTTTCCGCGTCGAACGGAGCATGGTGGGCCGCGTTTCCTTGCGTAACCGCGGGCGAGGGCCGCCGGCCGCTCGCCCGACCAACCGCCAGCCGGGCAGCCCGAACGTCGTGGCCCCACACCCCGGCGACTGGCGCGGCGACCCCCGCGCGGGCGATACTGACGATCGCACGCGCCGTCCCGAGCGAGCGCGGCGCCACGGAGGGCCCCGGTGGACTGGATCCGCCGCCAGTTCGACACCCGCACGATCGTGCTCATCCCGATCGCGATCGCGATCAACATCGTCCTCGGCCAGACGGTGGCCGCGGCCCTGAAGGTCCCGATCTACATGGATTCGATCGGCACGATCTTCGTCGGCGTCGTGGCGGGGCCCGTCCCCGGCATGCTCACCGGCCTCCTGACGAACCTCCTCTGGACCTACGTCCTGCCGGCCCCGTTCAACTCGCAGTACGCCGCGCCGTTCGCGATCGTGGCCGTGGAGATCGGCCTCTTGGCGGGCATCTTCGGGCGCGTCGGCTGGTTCCGCTCGCGGCCGGCAACGAGCCTGCCGACGCTGCTCGCCGGCTTCGCCGTCGTCGCCGCCATCGTGGCCGTTGTCTTCTTCTACGGCTTCCTCCCCTTCTACGCCGACGGCACCCTGACCTTCTTCGGCGACCAGACGGAGGTCTCCGGGATCTTCATCGCCCTCAGCTGGGCGGTTGCGGCCTTCCTCGTCCTCGCCGTCGTCGGATTCCTCTATCTGCTCCTGGCGCGGCGCGACCTGGGCATCGCCTTCGTGGCGGTGGGCGGGGCGATCACCGGCGTCGTCTCGGCGATCATCTCGGCGCCGATCGCCGCGATCGTCTTCGGCGGGGTGACCGGCTCGGGCACGGACCTCCTGGTCGCCGCCTTCCAGCAGGCCGGCTCCGACCTCCAGACCGCGGTCCTCCAGCAGGGCCTCCTCTCGGACCCGATCGACAAGTTGCTGACCTTCTTCATCGTCTTCCTCCTCCTGCAGACGCTCTCGCGGCGGTTCGTCGCCCGCTTCCCGCAGGGGGAGAAGGCCATCGGGCTGGAGGGCGCATAGACCTCGTCCGGCTGGGCGACGACGAGCTCGTCGCCCGCCTCGTCCCCGCGACGCCGTCCCCGTATCACCGGCTGAACCCGCTGACGAAGGCGCTGGCGGCCACGATCACGTCGCTGGCGGCCTTCGTGGCCGGCGGGTACCTTGTGCCGCTCGCCCTCGTC
The DNA here is from genome assembly GCA_964629105.1 of uncultured Anaerolineaceae bacterium. Classification (GTDB taxonomy): domain Bacteria; phylum Chloroflexota; class Limnocylindria; order Limnocylindrales; family CSP1-4; genus CTSoil-043. The sequence goes on along the minus strand of CAZVPS010000045.1, from coordinate 10,538 downwards.
GGGGTCGTGCTTGCCTCGGCCGCGGCCGGGCGCGTGCTCCGCCAGCTGCTCCGGGTCTCGCTCCTCCTGACCCTCCCGATCGCCGTCTCCGTGATCCTCGTGAGCGTCCTGACGCGGCCCGGCGAGACGGTCCTGCTGGTGCTGGGCCCCTTCGACGTCACCCTGGAGGGCGTCGACTTCGCCGGGCAGACCCTGGTCCGCCTGTTCACGATCTCGACCGCGATCGGCCTCTTCACGCTGACCACCGACCCGCGCGCCTTCGTCTTCGACCTGGAGTGGCGAGGGCTCTCGCCGCGCTTCGCCTTCGTCGCGGCGGCGACGATCGAGGCCGTGCCGGCGATGGTGGCCCGGGCGGGCGTCATCGCGGCCGCCCAGCGCAGCCGGGGGCTCGACACGGAAGGGAGCCTGCGTGCGCGCCTGCGCGGCGTCCTCCCGATCGTCGGGCCCGTCCTCCTCTCCTCGCTGACCGAAGTGGAGGAGCGGAGCCTCGCCCTCGAGGTGCGCGGCTTCGGCCGGCCCGGCCGGCGACGCCTCCTCTGGTGGCCGCCGGATCGCCCGATCGAGCGGCTGGTGCGCTGGCTGCTGGTCGTCGCCCTCGTCGCCCTCGTCGCGGTGCGCGTCCTCGGCGCCTGGCCCCCGATCCCGTGAGCCGGTCGGAGGGCCGTCGGCGTGCTTGAGCTGCGGGGCGCCACCTACCGTTACGCGGGTTACGCCCGGCCGGTCCTCCACGACGTCGACCTGGCCCTGCGCGACGGGGAGATCGTGGGGCTCGTCGGTGGCAACGAGTCCGGCAAGTCGACGATCTGCCTCGTGGCGTCCGGGCTTGCGCCGCTCTCGATCGGCGGCGAGCTGCGCGGCGAGGTGCGAATCGACGGCGAGCCGACGGCCGGCCTCGCGGTCCACGACCTGGCGCAGCGGGTGGTGATCGGCTTCCAGAACCCGGCGACCCAGCGCTCTGGCGTCGCCGCCACCGTCTTCGAGGAGGTGGCCCTCGGACCGATGAACCTCGGCCTGCCGGTGACCGAGACGCTGGCGCGGGCCCGCCGGGCGCTCGCGACGCTGCGGATCGAGCACCTGGCGGACCGCGACCCGGCCCGCCTGTCCGGCGGCCAGGGACAGCTGGTGGCAATCGCGAGCCTCCTCGCGATGGGGCCGCGGCACGTCCTCCTCGACGAGCCGACCGCGCAGCTGGACCCGGAGGGCACGAACCTGGTCGCCGCGGCGCTCCGCGACCTTGCTGCGACCGGTGCCGCGCTCCTCGTCGTGGAGCACAAGACCGACCTCCTCGACGGGCTGTGCGACCGGGTGGCGGTGGTGGACGGCGGACGCGTCGTCCTGGACGGTCCGGCGACGACGACGCTCGAGGACCCTCGCCTGGAGGGCTGGGGGGTGGAGCCGCCGGCGCGGGTGCGCCTCGCACGCGCGCTCGCCGCGCGCAGCCTGCCGGGCCTCGCGGAGCTGGGGTGGACGGCGTGAGCGCGGCGGCGCCCGGCTTCGGCACAGGCCCGACGCCGCCCGCCATCGAGCTCGAAGGCCTCGTCCACGTCTACCCAGAGGGCACGCGAGCCCTCGCCGGGGTGCACCTGCGCGTCGCCGCCGGCGAGGCGGTCGCGATCATCGGCCAGAACGGCAGCGGGAAATCCACCCTGGTCCGCCACCTCAACGGCCTTCTCCGCCCGACCGAGGGGGTCGTTCGCGTCGATGGCCGCGACACTGCGGGCATCCGGGTCGCGCGGCTGGCGGCGCTCGTGGGGCTCGCGTTCCAAGACCCCGATCGCCAGATCTTTGCCGGACGGGTCCGGGCCGAGGTCGCGTTCGGACCGCGGAATCTCGGCGTTCGGGGCGCGGCGCTGGACGGCGCCGTCGCCGACGCCCTCGCCGCGGTCGGCCTGGGTGACGCTGCCGCGGCCAACCCCTACGACCTCGGCTACTCGCGCCGCAAGCTGCTCGCGATCGCGTCGGTACTCGCGATGCGGACGCCCATCGTCATCCTCGACGAGCCGACGACCGGCCAGGACCTGCGCGGCGCGGCGCGGGTCCAGGAGATCGTGCGGGTGCTCGTGGCGGAGGGCCGGACCGTGCTCGCGGTCAGCCACGACATGCGCTTCGTGGCCGAGACGTTCGGGCGGGTCGTCGTCATGCGCGAGGGGCGGATCGTCCTGGATGGAACGCCGGCCGAGGTCTTCGCGGAGGCAGCATGGCCGGTGCTCGCGTCAACGCACCTGGAGCCGCCGCTTGCTGCTCGCGTGGGAGCGCGCCTGGGGCTGGGCTCCACCCCGACGGAAACCGCCCTGGTGGAGGCGCTGGCGGCGCGCCGCTGACGTCGATCGCGACGCCGCGCGACGCCGCGGCCGGCCGGCTGACGCGCCCGGCGGCTGACGCGCGGCGGCCTGCCTGCGGCGGCCTCAGGCCGGGATGGCGCCCCGGTCCGGCGGTTCGGCGGAGACCGACCGGTTGCGGCCCAGCCGCTTGGCCCGATAGAGGGCCTCGTCGGCCGCCGCGATGGCGACCGCGGAGGTGGATGATCCCCCCGGCTCGTGGAGGATCCACCCGGCGCTGGCCGTCACGACCTGCCACGGGCGGTTCTCCGGGTGCGGGATCCCGAGCGAGTGGACGTTCATGAGCATCCGCCCGACGATCCCGTCGGCGGCGGGCCCGTCCACGCCTGCCAGGAGCACGAGCAGCTCTTCGCCGCCGTACCGGTAGACCCGATCGACCGAGCGGATCGACTCGCCCAGCGCCTCGGCGACGCGCCGCAGGACCCAGTCGCCGGCCGGGTGGCCGTGCCGGTCGTTGTAGGGCTTGAAGCGGTCGAGGTCGACCAGCACGAACGCGACCGAGCCGCTCATCAGGTCGCCGTCGGCATCCAGGACGCGGAGATCCTCCTGAAGGGCCAGGCGATTGCCGACGCCCGTCAAGGGGTCCAGGCGGGCGCTCGACGCCAGTTCGCGGTTCGCGTCCCGGAGGCGGCGGCCGGCGGTCCGCGCACGGGCGTGCAGGCCCTGGATCTGCATCACCTGGCGGAAGGCGTCGATGCGGTCCGCTCGCCGAAGGGCGTGCCCGGCGACGCTGATCGCGCCGGTCACGATCGCCGTGAGCACGATCGGGCTGACCGGATCAATGCCGGAGCGCTGCAGCGCGAACGTCAGGAGAAGGGCGGCGACGGTCGTCCATCCGACCGCGATCAGGTGGGCCCGGGTCGTCCACGGCAGGAAGAGGGCGTAGATGAGCGGGATCGCGGGCATGATCATCGCGGAGTTGCGGAGCTGGAGCGGCGACGTGAGCCCGGCGGCGAGGAGGTCGGCCGCCATGAGGATCCCCCACAGGCAGGTGATGCCGGCGACCTGGCGTCGGGCGCGACCCTTGACGAGCCGGGCGAGCAGGAGGGTGACGGCGGCGGCCGTCACGTTGAGGGCCAGCAGCTCCGGTCCGAGCAGCGGGTCGGCGACCGTCGAGACGAGCGCGCCCGCCACGAGGACGACGGCCACCACGATGGACGACCGGGCGAGGGCCCGCCGCAGGGCGCGGCGCTCGACGACGCGGAACCGGGGCGAACGGGCCAGCGCCTCGCGGGCCCGCCACGAGGCGAGCCGGGCGCGGACGTGCGTGTGGAGGCGATCCCGGAGATCCATGCCGGTGAGGATCGTGGCGCGCCGCGCGCGCCGGCGCGATGACCCGATGGTGCCAGTCGGCACCACCCATCCGGCGGCGAACCGCGGCGCATCCGCGACGGCCGGTGGGCGCATCTCGGGCGATGTGGCGCCGGCCGCCTTCGGTCAGCCCGCCTCGGCGGCCACGTCCAGCCCCACCTCGAAGACCGCGCCGTCCATGATTCGCCACGCCCGCACGCTTTCGGCGCCCGTGACGGGGTCCGCCTGGTCGGCCGCCAGTGAGACGAGCAGGTAGAGAGCGTCCGGGTAGAACGCCAGCCCGACGTCGGTCGGGCTCGGCCGGGCCGGCGACCGGACGTGGCTGTGGACGATCCCCCAGGTCGCCTGTTCGGCGTCGTCGATCGCGAGGGAGACCCGCAACAGGTCGTCGGGGTGGATCTCGTAGCGGAGCGGCGAGGCGGCGCGGTTGCGCGTCGGATGCCAGCGCGTGGCCGCGCCGCCCTCCGCGGCCGGCGCCGTGCCCGCGATCAGGCCGCAGGCCTCGTTCGGGTACTCGGCCCGGGCGTGGGCGACGATGGCGTCGCGGATGGCGGCGGGGAGCGTCGCTCGGGCAGGCCCGGGGTGCGCGTCGACCGCGGCCGGCGACCCGTTCGCACCTTCAGCAGTGGGACTGCTGGAATCCGGGAGGTTCGTGCTCATGACTACCCGCGAACGCGGGGTCCGGCGGGATCCCCGTGCTGGACCGACCCGAATCCAGCGGCTGGGCTGCTACGACTGGCCACGGCGGCGACCCGGAGGCAGCCGGCCGGCAGCGCCCGACCCCTCACCACCAGTTGACCCCGCCCTCGAGGTCCTCCTCCATCTCGTCCAGCTCCCGCGTGAAGGTGCCGGCCGAGAGGTACTTCCAGCCGCCGTCGGGGAGGAGGGCCACGATCGTCCCGGACGCCATCGTCTTCGCCACGCGGGCGGCGGCCACGAGGACCGCCCCGCAGGATGGCCCGGCGAAGATCCCCTCTCGGAAGACGAGGTCGCGCAGCGCGGCGATCGCGTCCCGGTTGCTCACGAGGTACTTCCCGTCCAGCACGGTCGGGTCGAAGATCTCGGGGACGAACCCTTCATCCAGGGACCGCAGGCCCTGGACGTTCTCCCCGGGCAGCGGCTCGGCCGCGATCACCCGGACGCCGGGTTTGTGCTCCTTGAGGTAGCGGCCGGTCCCCATGAGCGTCCCCGACGTCCCGAGCCCGGCGACGAAGACGTCGATCTCCGGGCAGTCGGCCAGGATCTCGGGGCCGGTCGTCTCGTAGTGCGCCCGCGGGTTCGCCGGGTTGCCGTACTGGTAGGGCATGACGAAGCGCGGATCGCGGGCGGCCAGCTCCTTGGCCAGGGCGATGGCGCCGTTGCTCCCCTTCGCGCCGGGCGAGTCGATGATCTCGGCGCCGTAGAGGGCCGCGATCTGGCGCCGTTCCTGGGTCACGTTGTCGGGCATCACCAGGGCCACGCGGTAGCCCTTGCGCCGCCCGATCATCGCCAGGGCGATCCCCGTGTTCCCGGAGGTCGGCTCCAGGATGATCGAGTCGTCGTGTAGGAGGCCCCGCCGCTCCAGGTCGTCGACGAGGTACTTCGCCACGCGGTCCTTGACGGACCCCGTCGGGTTGTACATCTCGAGCTTGGCCAGGATGTGGACGGCCGGGTTGGGGCTCATCCGGGGGATCTCCACGAGCGGCGTGTGGCCGATCGCGTCGAGGATCGAAGCATGCCGGCCGCCGTGGCGCGGCAGGTCGTCGTGGTCGTGGAAATGCGGATGGTCCGCGTCGTGCAAGCCGTTGTCGGGCGGGTCGTCCGCGTCCGCCGGCCGCCCGGCCACGGTCACCCCGCGCCGCCCGCCATCGCCGGCAGGATCACCACCTCGTCGCGCTCCCCGACCTCGGTCGCCAGGTCGCCCGTGTAGCGCACGTCCTGGCCGTCGACGTAGACGTTGACGAAGCGGTTGAGGGTCCCCTCGTCGTTGAACAGCTGGGCCCGCAACCCCGGGTGGGCGGCCACCAGCGCGTCGAGCACCTCCCCAAGGGTCGCGCCCGCCAGGTCGATCGTCTTGGCCCCGCCCGCCTGGGCCCGCAGGACGGGAGGGATCCGCACGGTGCTCATGCCGGAACCTCCCGCGTCGGGGCCGGGAACGGGAAGGCGAGCGCCTCGGTGGCAGGCGCCGAACCCGCGGCCGCGGCGGCTCCGGCGGGCGGCGGGGTCCCCGGCACGTCGAGCGGTAGACCCGCCTTTCGCGCTTCGACCGCGGCGTCCGAACAGGTCGGGCAGGCGGGGTCGCGGCGCAGCTTCAGCTCGGTGAACGAGGCGTCGAGGGCGTCGAAGAGCAGGAGGCGCCCCGCCAGCGTGTCGCCGATCCCCAGCAGGACCTTGAGCGCCTCGTTCGTCTGGAGCAGCCCCATGATCCCGGGCACCACGCCCAGCACGCCGGCCACCGAGCAGCCGGGCGCCAGCTCCGGCGGCGGCGTCGGGTAGAGGCAGCGGTAGCAGGGGCCCTCGAAGGGCACGAAGGTCGTCAGCTGGCCCTCGAAGCGGAAGACCGAGGCGTGGATCACCGGGATCCCGGCCGCGACCGCCGCGTCGTTGAGCGTGTAGCGCGTCTCGAACGTGTCGGTGCCGTCGAGGATCACGTCGTAGCCCGCGATGAGCCGCTCCACGTTCCTGGGCCCCAGGACCTCGTCGTGGACGACGACCTCCACGTCCGGGTTGAGGGCCGTGATGGCGGCCGCCGCCGACACGACCTTCTTCTCCCCGATCCGATCGGTCGTGTGGACGACCTGGCGCTGGAGGTTCGAGAGGTCGACGATGTCGAAGTCGACGATCCCGATCGTCCCCACGCCGGCGGCGGCGAGGTAGAGCGCGGCCGGCGAGCCGAGGCCCCCGGCGCCGATGAGCAGCGCCTTTGAGCCCAGGAGTTTCACCTGGCCCTCGGCCCCGACCTCGGGGATCAGGAGGTGGCGGCTGTAGCGGCGCTTCTGCTCATCGGAGAGGAGGGCGGGCTGGGTCCACGGCAGGCCCAGCGACTTCCACTGGTCGAAGCCGCCGGACATCGAGACGACGTCCTGGTAGCCCATCGCCCGCAGCGTCTGGCCGGCGAAGAGCGAGCGGACGCCACCGGCGCAGTAGAGGACGACCGGCGTTGCCCGGTCAGGCACGTAGGCCTCGATCTGCTGCTCGAGGTAGCTCTTGGCGACGTGGTGCGCGCCGGGGATGTGCCCCTGCTCCCATTCACTTTCCTCGCGCACGTCGACGAGCGCCGCGCGTGGGTTCGCTCGCAGCTGGTCGGCTTCGAGCGGGGTCACCTCGCGGATCTCCGCGCGAGCGTCGCGCATCAGGTCGGAGAAGGTCTTCGGCATCGGCGGTTCGGGGCTCCGGTGGTCGACAGGCTGACGGGAGTTCGATCCCGGCAGGGCGGGAGGTCGGTCGGCCCGTGGATGGCCAATCGCCCGGGGCGGCCGACGGCCCGGGCGGGTCGGGGTGCGCCGGCTCAAGCCGGCCGGCGACACCTGCAGCGGCGCGGGATGGTCCAGAGGGAGAGGCCGACGCGACCGCGCGTCGCGACGGACGGCGGCGCCGAGTCCGTGGAGACTCGCCGTGGGCCACGGCCAGCGCGGAACCCCTCGCCGGACGGGGGGTTCCGGACGATTCCCGTCGGGTTTCGTGCGGCGGCGGCGCCGTGGCAAGTCACGACAGCATCACCCGAGCGCGCCGGCCTCGGCCTCGGCCGTGACGGCCGGAGCGTCGGCTGTGGGAGCGACCCGAGCCCGGCTCTTCGCCCGCTCCTCGAGCGCGTGGCTCACGGTGTCGAGCGAGAGGAGGGCGCACTTGAGTCGGGCCGGGCTGATCTCGATGCCCAGGAGGTCCAGCACGTCGTCTGGGGTCATCGCCTCGACGTCGGACACGGGCTTGCCCTTGATCTCGTCGGTCAGGAGGCTGGCGGACGCCTGGCTGATGGCACAGCCCCGGCCGGTGAAGGCGACCTCGGCCACGACTCCGTCGCGGATCCCCAGCATCACCGTGATGCGGTCGCCGCAGAGCGGGTTGGCCCCCTCGTAGCGGGCGTCGGGGTCATCGAGGATCCCGAAGTTGTGGGGGCGCCGGTAGTGCTCGAGGATGTAGTCGCGGTAGAGATCGTCCATTGGGGGTGGAGTGTAGCGCGGAGTCGCAATCCGGGCGTAATCCCGAGCGAATGAATCGGAATTACGCCCGCGGCACGTCCGGCAACGGTGCGACCGCGTGCTTCACGCCGCGCGAATCCGGCAGCGCACGAACCCGGCATCCCTCTGCGGTCGCGGTGTCCAGCAAGTGCGGATCGCTCGTGGCGAGCACATCGTCGAGCGCCAGCGCGGTGGCCAGCGCCAGGCAGTCCGCGAGCGAGATCGGCCGTTGGCGCGCGTGGTAGTGGCGCGCTCGAACCGCGCCGGCACGGCGGGCGATGTCGTCGTCGACGGCAGTCACCTGCAGGCCCCCGGCAATGAGCCAGTCGAGGCGCTCCTCGATGAGTTCGATCCCCTGCGAGCGAAACCGGGCGAGGACGTCGATGATCTCCGCGACGTTGGCCGCGCTGATGCGGGGTGGGCCGTCGCCGCCGCGAAGGAGCTCTTCGACCTCGCCGGCCGCCGGCTCGCCGACGAACGCGGCGACGACGGCCTGAGCGTCGAGGACGCTCACTGCCCGGAGCGCCGATCGCGGCCCCCCGGCTTGCGACGACGCTCGATCTCCGTATCGTCGCGACGGAGCGCGGCGCGCATCTCGTCCGTGGTCGGACCCGGACCGGCGAGCGAACCGACGGCCGCCCCGATCGGGTCGACCGGCAGCGGCCGGAGGACCAGCGCATCGCCGTGGTCTTCGACGATGACGCGGCGCGTCCCCCACCGATGCCGCACGTCGGCAGGGATTGAGACCTGGCCTCCCGTAGTGATCGTCGCAGTTCTCATGAGCACCATCCTATCTCATGAGCCGGCGATCCGCCAAGCGAGCCGACCTGACGATCCGGTTCCCCATCGGCCGGGCGAGGGGCGGCGGCTTGACATCCGGCGCAGGATGACCGCGTACCGGGCGGTGCCGAGAGGGAGGCCGATGGGGCGGCCCGGCAGCGGCCGGTCGAGGGAGGGAACCGTGACCGGCATGCCGGCCCGCGCACCGTGGGCGAATACGTCCCGCGGTTTGTTTCTCGTTGCCCTGGCGGTCTTCCTGCTGACCGTCGGGATCGGCGTCCTCAACGGTCTGGACGCCGTCGAGTTCTCGCGCGACCTCCTGCTGACCCACGTCCACTCGGGGACGCTGGGCTGGATCACGCTCGGCGTCGCGGCCACGGCCTGCTGGGTCTACGGCGGGATGGACCGCCTGCTGGGCTGGCCGTTTGGCGTTGAACGCAACACCGCGCACCGCGGGCCGCCCGGCACACCGTCGCTGGCGTCTGGCACGCAGGTTTCTTGCGAACAACGGCACGATCCTGCCATGTCCGAGCGCCCAACGGCCCTCGACACCGGGGCGCGGCAGGAATCTGTCGTTGAAGCACGTGCCCGCCCGACTCGATGGACGCTGCCCCGATGAGGTTCGCGGTTGTGCGTTCGACGCAAGGGCGCCCTGGCGGGGAGGTGGCCGCGGACCCGCGCCGCGATCCTACCAGCCGAAGACCCGCTGGACCTCCCGGAGGCCTGAGGCCAGCGCGTCGATGTCGTCGGTCGTCGTGAAGACGGAGAAGCTGGCCCGGGCCGTGGCCGCCAGGTCCAGGCGCTCGTGAAGCGGCATCGTGCAATGGTGGCCGGCCCGGATGCAGACCCCCGCGCGGTCCAGGATCTGGGCCACGTCGTGGGGGTGGATGCCGGGGAGGTTGAAGGGTACGACCCCGCCGCGGACGTCGGCCGGCGGCCCGTACAGGGCGATCCCGGGCACCTCGCGCCGGAGCACGTCCAGCGCGTACGCGACGAGCTCACGCTCGTGGGCGCGCACCCGCTCCATCCCCAGCTCGCGCAGGTAGTCGGCCGCGACGCCCAGACCGATGGCGGCGCTGATGTCCGGGGTGCCGGCCTCGAACTTCCAGGGGACGTCGTTGAACTCGCTTCGGCGGAGCTTGACCTCGCGGATCATGTCGCCGCCGGCCAGGAAGGGCGGCATCGCGTCGAGGAGCTCGCGGCAGCCCCACAGGACGCCGGACCCCGTGGGGCCCAGCATCTTGTGGCCGGAGAAGACGTAGAAGTCGGCGCCCAGCTCCTGCACGTCCACCGCCAGGTGCGGCACCGCCTGCGCGCCGTCGATGAGGACGAGGGCGCCCGCGGCGTGGGCCATCTCCACCATCTCGCGGACCGGGTTGATCGTGCCGAGAGTGTTCGAGACGTGGGTGAAGGCGACGAGCTTCGGTCGGAGGCGCAGGAGGACCTCGAAGACGTCGAGGCGGAGGATCCCCTCGTCTGTGATCGGGATGAACTCCAGGTCGCCGTCAACCTCCTGGGCCAGGATCTGCCAGGGGACGAGGTTGGCGTGGTGCTCCATCTCCGTGAGCACGATCGCGTCGCCCTGGCCGAGATGGCGACGGCCCCAGGAATACGCGACGAGGTTGATCGCCTCGGTCGCGTTGCGGGTCCAGACGATCTCCCGGGCAGACGGGGCGTTGATGAAGCGGGCGACCTGCTCGCGGGCGCCCTCGTAGGCGGCCGTCGCCTTCTCGCTGATCTCGTAGATGCCGCGATGGACGTTGGCGTTGTACTCGCGGTAGTAGCGGTCCATCGCCTCGATGACGGCGAGCGGCTTCTGGCTGGTGGCCGCCGAATCGAGGTAGACGAGCGGCTTCCCGTGCGGCCGCTGGCCGAGGATCGGGAAGTCGGCCCGCAGCGCGTGTGGGTCGAGCGCGGGCACCGCGGCGGCGGGCGCGGGCACGGCGGCGGG
>CAZVPS010000044.1:0-13099 GCA_964629105.1 uncultured Anaerolineaceae bacterium | reverse complement strand
GAGCCGCGGACGCCGCCGCCCGGGGAGGGCGTGGCGGACCGCCTGGCCGCGGCGCGCGAGGCGAAGGGCGTGGACCTCCTGCGCGCCGAGCGCGAGACGAAGATCCGCCGCCAGTACCTGGCGGCCATGGAGCGCGGGGCGTGGGAGGAGCTCCCGGCGGGGGTCTACGCCCGGGGGTTCCTGCGCAATTACGCGATCTACCTCGGCCTCGACGCCGACGAGGTGCTCGGCGCCTGGGGCCGCGAGCGGGGCGATGTTCCGTTCGAGCCGGCGATCGTGGTGCCGCGCCCCATCCTGGCGCCGCGGCGCGGGATCGTCCTGGGTCCCGGCATCCTGGTCGCGGCCCTCGTGTCACTGGCTGCCGTCGGGATCATCGCCTACATCGGCTTCCAGCTCCTGCGCTTCTCGGAGCCGCCGCCGCTCAGGGTCGTCGACCCGCCCACCGTCGTCATGGAGGTGGCCGAGAACACGACGTCCTACACGCTCCGCGGCACGACGGTCGCAAACGGCGAGGTCACGATCCGGGCCCCCGGCCGCGAGGACCTGCGCGTCAGGGCGGGCGGCGACGGGGTCTGGCGGACGGTCGTCGACCTGCGCCGCGGCGAGAACCGCTTCATCGTGAGCGCCGCCGACCCGAGCACCGGCAAGGAGGCGGAGTCGCCGGTCGAGATCGTCATCACCGTTCCGTTCACGCAAGTTGCCGCGCCCACGCTCGAGCTCTCCTCGCCCGAAGCCGGCTTGAGCGTGGCGAACGGGGCGATCCCGGTGAGCGGGACCACGACCGACGCGACGTCCGTGAGCATGTCGGCGGCGTACGTCGGGCCGGCACCGGGCCAGGTGACCGCCCCCTCGACCACCCCCGCCGCCCTCCCGCTCGCCACGGTCGTGCTGGCGGATGACGGGACCTTCGCCACGTCAATCGACCTGACGGAGGGTCGCTGGACCGTGACCGTGATCGCAGCGGGCGAGCAGGGCAAGTCCACGACGCTCACGCGCGACGTGACGGTGGTCTACCAGGGGATCTCCGTCGTGATCGAGATCCGGGGGCAGCGGACCTGGCTGCGGGTCTCCGTGGACGGCGTCGTCTCGCCCCAGACCGGGGCCGGAGGCAAGGTCTATGCAGTCGGCAAGACCCTCACCTTCCGGGGCGAGGCCGTCGTGGAGCTCCGGACCGGCAAGATGAACACGACCTACGTGACCGTGAACGGGACGGCCTACGGCCCGCTCGGCACCGCCGCCAACCCCGGAACCTTCCGCCTTGAGCCCGGCAAGGCGCCAGTGGCGGTCAACTGAGCTGGCCATGGCGGACCCCGAGCTCCGCGCGCTGGCGGAACGACTGCAGGCCGTCTGCCTGGGGTCGGGCCTCCGCGTGGCCTTCGCCGAGTCCTGCACCGGCGGCCGCGTCGGTGACGCCCTGACTGACGTGGCCGGTTCGTCCGGCTACGTGGCCGGCGGGATCGTCGCCTACGAGGACGACGCGAAGGAGGCCCTGCTCGGCGTCCCCCGCAGCACGCTGGTGGCCCACGGCGCCGTCAGCGCCCAAGTGGCCATCGCGATGGCCGAGGGGGCCCGGTCCCGGTTCGCGACGGACCTGGCCGTCTCCGTCACCGGGATCGCCGGGCCCGGCGGCGCCACGGCGGGCAAGCCGGTCGGCCTCACCTACGTGGGGCTGGCCGACGCCGACGGGGGGACGGTACGTCGGTTCACCTGGGACGGTGATCGCGAGGCGAACAAGGCCGCCAGCGCGCGGGCCGCGCTCCAGCTCCTGCTGGAGCGCGCGGCGGCGCGAACGGGGGACCCGGAGCCGGGCTGAAGCACCCGCGCGACGCGAGGACGCGTCGAGCGGCATACTTGGGCGGAGCGAAGACGGCCGCGCGCGGCCCGCACGGAGGATCGGATGGCAGGCGAGTTCTCGTTCGACGTGGTCTCCGAGTTCGACGCCCAGGAGCTCCGCAACGCCCTCGACCAGGCCCGCCGCGAGATCACCACGCGGTTCGACTTCAAGGGCGCCCTCTCGGAGATCACGCAGGAGAAGGACGCCCTCGCGATTCACACGGACAGCGAGCTCCGGGCCAAGGCGATCCGCGACCTCGTGGAATCGAAGGCGATCCGGCGCAGCCTCTCGCTGAAGATCTTCGACTGGGGGGCTATCGAGCCGGCCGGCGGAATGACCGTCCGCCAGCGCGTGGAACTGCGCCGGGGACTCGGGGACGACCTCGCCCGGAAGATCACGAAGATCGTCCGGGACGAGTTCCCAAAGGTCAAGAGCCAGATCCAGGGGGACGCCGTTCGGGTCTCGGCAAAGAGCAAGGACGACCTCCAGAAGGTGATCGTCCGGCTCCGCGAGCTCGACGAGACCGTCCCGCTGCAGTTCCAGAACTACCGATAGCGGAGGCAGCGGTGTCCACCCGGTCGCCGATCGTGCGGCTCATCCTCGTGCTCGTCGTGATCTTCGTGGTCGCGGGGCTCGTCGTCAGCACGTTCCCGCCGCCCACGGCCCCCTGAGATGAGCGACTCCGAGCGCAGCGCCGGCCGCTTCGTGGCCGACGCCCTGGCCGCCGCCGGGGTACGGGTCGCCTACACGGTCCCCGGGGAGAGCTTCCTCCCGCTCCTGGACGGGCTTGTCGCCGCGGGAATCCGCGTCGTGGCCGCTCGTCACGAGGGCGGCGCCGGCTTCATGGCGGCCGCCCACGGCGCCCTGACGGGCCGTCCCGCGGTCGTCGTGGTGACGCGGGCCGTCGGCGCCGCGAACCTGGCGATCGCCCTCCACGCCGCATACGCCGACTCGGCGCCGCTCATCGCCATCGTCGGGCAGGTGGATCGGCCATCCCGCGGCCGCGAGGCGTTCCAGGAGGTCGACCTGGTCGCGACGTTCGGCGGGCTCTGCCGCTGGGCACGCGAGGTGCGCGACGTCGCCGCTCTCCCGGGGGCGCTCGACGAGGCGCTGCGGAAGGCGACGACGGGGCGGCCGGGGCCGGTGCTCCTGAGCCTGCCGGAGGATCTCCTGGAGGAGCCGGCGCCCGACGACGCGGGGCGGATCGCCACCGCGACCGTCCTCGGCCCCTCCCGCGCGCCCGAGCCCGACCCGATCACGGTCCGGCGGATCCTCCGTCTGCTGCTGGACGCCGAGCGCCCCGTGATCCTCGCCGGGGCGGGCGTCCTTCGGTCGCGGGCCACGGCGGACCTGGTGCGCTTCGCCGAGATGCTCGACGTCCCCGTCGTCGCGGCCTGGCGTCGGCCGGACGTCTTCCCCAACGACCATGCGCTCTACCTCGGGATGAGCGGCTACTTCTCGGCTCCCACCGTCGGCCCACGCCTCCAGGAGGCCGACGGCCTCCTGGTGCTGGGCTGTCGTCTCAACGAGGTGGCGTCCCACGGCTGGACCGTGCCGGCGCCCGGCGCCCGCTGGGCCCACGTCGATGTCGAGCCACTCGGCGCGCGCGCCGGCCTCGGCGCCCCGACGGTCGCCCTCGCATCGGATGCGCGGACCTTCATCCGTGAGGCACGCCGGCTGCTCGGCGGCGCCGTCCTGGAGATGGCGTCGCTGGAGCGCCGGAGGGAGGCGAACGCGGCCGACCGCGCCGCCTACCTCGACGCTCGCGTCGTGGACGCGGCGCCGTGGGACGGTCCGGGCGTGCATCCCGGTCGCGTGATCGCGACGCTGGAGCGGACGCTGCCGCCGGATGCCATCGTCACCACCGACGCCGGGCACTTCGGCGGCTGGGCGGCGCGCGGCCTCTGGGTGCGCCGGCCGGGCACCTATCTGGGGCCGAGCACGGGAGCGATGGGCTTCGGCCTCCCGGCCGCGATCGCCGCCTCGCTTGCCTCCCCGGGTCGACCGGTGGTCGCGCTCGTCGGGGATGGCGGCCTGGGCATGACGGGCTCCGAGCTGGAGACGGCCGTCCGGGAAGGCGCCCGCCCGGTCGTTCTCGTCTTCGACAACGCACGCTACGGCACGATCCGCGACCACCAGGTCCGGCGCGGGTTCGATCCCGTAGCCACGGATCTAGGGCCCGTCGACTGGGCGATGGTGGCCGAGGGGTACGGCGCGATCGGCGTCCGCGTCGAGACGGACGAAGCCTTCGAGCCGGCCCTCCGCGCGGCGCTCGGGTCGCGACGGCCGACGGTGCTCCACCTCGTCGTCGACCGGCGCTGGGTCAGCGTGGATCGTCTCGACGATGCGCGGCCCGCCGTCGTGGAGGACGCGGTGCCGGAGCCGGAGCCTGAGCCGACTGCTGCGCTCGAAGTCGAGCCGGCGGACGCCGAGCCCACGGCAGAGCCCGAGCCGGAGCCGGCGGCCGAACCAGCAGCAGAGCCGGAGCCGGCGGCCGAACCAGCGGCGGCCGAACCAGCGGCAGAGCCGGAGCCGGAGCCCGAGCCACCGGAAACGCCCGAGGAGACGGCTGCGACCGCGGACGACGATCCCGGCACCGGCGAGGCCGCGGAGGCCCCGTCCGAGGCGTGAGTCGTCGCGCGGCGGAGATCGGCGCCGGCCTGGAACCTGCCCGCGCGGCCGTCCCGATACGCCCTGGCGAACGGATCCATGTCGTCGGCGCCGGCGGCGCCGCGGCCGCAGCGGCCGCCCTCCACGCCCACCACGCGGGAGCGACGGTGTCCGGATGCGACACGGGGGGTGCTTCCCAGTACACCCGGCCGCTGGAGCGCGTCGGCATCCCCCTCGCGTGGGAGCACGCCCCGTCGCATGTCGTCGCCGGGGACGAGGTCCTCGTTGACCGTCTCGCCGTCACCAAGGCGCTCACCGCCGTCGCGCCCGACCACGCCGAGCTGCTCGCCGCGCGCACGCACGGGGTCCCCGCGACCAGCGTGCAGCAGCTCATCGCCGACGCCGCCGCGACCCATGGCCAGGCGCTCGTCGGGATCGCCGGGACGCACGGCAAGTCCACGACGACAGGCTGGGTCGTCCAGATGCTCGTCGAGGCAGGCCACGATCCGTCGGCCTTCGTCGGGGCGCTCCTGTCGCCGGCGCTCGTGGGCGGGCCCGACGCCTCGACCGTGCGCGTCGGGGACGGCGGCCTTTTCGTGGTCGAGGCGGACGAGTACGCGGGCAACTTCGACGCCTACCGGCCCGCGGTCGGCGGCCTCACGAACGCGGACTGGGATCACCCCGACGTCTTCGCCGATCGGGCCGCTGTCGTCGCGGTCTTCGCGGCCTGGGTGCGCCGCTTCGACGGGGGAGGGGAGGCCCCCGCCCTGGTGGCGAACGTCGGCGACGCCGGCGTCCGCGAAGTGCTCGCGTACCTCCGCGACTGGCCCGGGCGGCTGCTGGTCGTGCGCCTGGCGGAGGGTGACGAGGATCCCGACGCGGTGCGCGCGGCGCTGGAACGGACGCACGCGACAGCCGCCGGGCCCGTACGGGCGATCGTCGGGCGCTGGCGGCAAATGGCGGGGGAGGAGAGCCTGGAGATCGCCGGTCTTGGCGACGGCGCGGCCGTGGTGGCCCGGCTGGCGCTGCCGGGGCGCCACAACGCCGAGAACGGGCTCGTGGCGGCCGGCGTCGCCCTCGCGAGCGGGGCGGCCCCGACGGCGATCGCCCGCGGCCTCGCGTCCTACGCGGGAGTGGGGCGCCGGCTCGAGCTGAAGGGCGACCTCGGCGGCATCGTCGTGCTCGACGACTACGGGCACCACCCGACGGCGATGGCGGCCACGTTCGCCGCGGTGCGGGAGCGATACCCGGGGCGGCGCCTGTGGGCCGTCTACGAGCCGCTCACCTACCACCGCACGGCCGCGATGCTCGCGAAGTTCGCGGCCATCCTGGACCAGGCCGACCGGGTCGTCATCGCGCAGGTCCACGCCGGGCGCGACCCGGACACGACGATCACGTCGGCGCAGGAGCTCGCCGACGCGGTGGCCCGCCAGGGGCGGACGCCGGCCTGGGCGCCCGGGACGGTCGAGGAGACGGCCGACTGGCTCACGGCCAGGGTCGAGCCGGGCGATGTGGTACTTGTCATGGGCGGCGGCCGCAGCTACGTCATCGCCGAGCGGCTCGTCGCGTTCCTTCGAGAGCGGACCGGCAGCTGATCCGCCGCGCGTGCAGCCGACGTCACGCGCCATGGTGCATCCGGCGGTTCGGCGCTGGCGCCTGCTGGATCCGGTACCGTTCGCGGCCATGACGACCGGTGCCGACCGCTACGCCCTCGAACTCGCCCTCGCCGGGCGCGGTGCGTACGAGCTGTTCGCGTGCGACCCCGCACTGGCCGACACGGCCGCCTTCTGCGCCGCCTACGGGTTCGATCCCGCGGACTCTGCGAACACGATCGTGGTCGTGGGGAAGTCGAACCCGCCCACCTACGCCGCCTGCGTGGTCCTGGCCACCCATCGCCTGGACGTCAATCGCGTCGTGCGCGCCCGCCTGGGGACACGGAAGGCCTCGTTCGCCTCCGCCGACGAGACCCGCGCGCTCACCGGCCAGCAGATCGGCGGCGTGACCGTCTTCGGGCTGCCCGCGGGGCTCCTCGTCTGGGTCGACGCCGCGGTCATGGCCCGCGAGCGGATCGTTCTCGGCGGCGGCAGTCGGAGCTGGAAGGTTCTCGCTCCGCCATCGATCCTGCTGACGATCGAGGGGGTCGAGGTCGTGAAGGGGTTGGCGAGCCTTGCGCCGCCGCGGCCCGAGGTCGACGAGTCGACGGGCGGCTGACCCCGCGACAGGTCGGGACTGGCAGGAACCTTGGCCGAGTGGAGCCCGTCTGGGGGCCATGCGACCTCGAGCCTTCCTCCCCCTCGCGATCCTGTCGGCCCTCCTCGTCAGCGCCTGCACCGGCGCCGGGGGAGCGGCGAGCCCCACGCCCACCAGCTCACCCCCGGGATCACCGGGCAACACGCCGGGCCGCCAGGGCCTCGAGGGCCGGACCTTCCTTGCGACCGCCAGCGATGGTCGCGCGCTCGTCGCCGGCTCGCGGGTGCGGCTCTCGTTCCAGGGCGGCCAGATCGGCGCGAACGGCGGGTGCAACTCGATGAGCGGCCCGTATGCGATCGACGGGGACCGCCTCGTGGTCCGCCAGCTCGCGACGACCGAGATGGCGTGCGGAAAGCTCCTGATGGACCAGGACCGGTGGCTGGCCGACCTGCTCGACGGGGCGACGATCGCGCTGGCCGGCGACACGCTGACGCTCTCAAAGGACGGCGTCCGGCTCACCCTGCTCGACCGCGAGGTCGCCGACCCGGATCGCCCGCTGATCGGGACTCGCTGGG
Organism: uncultured Anaerolineaceae bacterium; assembly: GCA_964629105.1. Lineage (GTDB taxonomy): Bacteria > Chloroflexota > Limnocylindria > Limnocylindrales > CSP1-4 > CTSoil-043. The sequence goes on along the minus strand of CAZVPS010000044.1, from coordinate 5,890 downwards.
TCGTCGATGGCCTCGCCTGGGCGGGCGCGGTCTCCAGCGTGCCGGCCGGCGTCGTCGCGGCGCTCACCTTCGCGGACGGGCGCGTCGACGTCGAGGCCGGCTGCAACCGGGGTGGAGGAGCGGTCATCGCGACCGACACCACGCTCGCCTTCGGGCCCATCGCCCTGACGAAGATGGCCTGCCCGGGTGGCGCCATGGAGGTCGAGCGCGTCGTGTCGGCCGTGCTCTCCGGGCAGGTCCGCTACGCGATCGAGGCCGGCACCCTGAGGCTCGACGCCGGCGCCGCCGGCCTGACGCTCCGCGCCGGCCCGTGACGGCCGGGGCCGGGGCCATGGCTGCGGGTCAGACGTGGACGACGGCCAGGCCCGGGATCTGCACGTAGTCGTCGTCCTGGGTGACGACCGGGACGCCGAGCGACAGGGCCGTGGCAGCGATCCACGAGTCGTTGAGCGGCATGCGCAGGCACAGGTCGCGAAGCGTGACGCGGAGTCGCGCCCACGCCTCGGCGACGCGCTCGTCGACCGGCACCGGGTCGAGCGCCAGCGCGGCGGTGAGCGTCGACAGCCGGCGATCGCGGGTCTGGAGATCGGCAGCGGCCAGCACGCCGGCCCGCAGCTCGCCGATCGTGACGACCGACACGGCGAGGCGATCCGGAAGGGCGTCCACGCGCAGCGAACGACCGCTCTCGAGCGCGATGAAGACGGTGGTGTCGGCGAGCCCGTCGGTCACCGGAGTTCCACCTCATCGGTGGAGCCCGGCGCCAGATCGCGAAGCTCGGACCGCAGGGCGGCGTCGGCAAGGCGGGGGACGAAGCGCCGCACGAACTCGTCGCGGGCCATCCACCGCGGCCGACGGGCGATGTAGGCCGCGGGCTCGGCACCGTGCGACGTCGTGCTGTCGACGAGAGGGACCGCCTGCTCGGCTGTGCGGTGGCGCGCGGTCACCGCGTCAATCTCGGCTGTGCGGTGGCGCGCGGTCACCGCGTCAATTCCATCGCGGATAAGGCGCGCCTCGCTCCGATCCTCGGCCTGCGCGGCCCGCGCAAGTGCCCGTTTCTGGTCCGTCGTGAGGTAGACGGTCGTCTTCTCCATGCCACCCACCGTACCATATATAGCTGGCATCAGCAACGGCCAGTCGTCAACATCACGCCCCGGTAAGGGCGCGATGAGCGACGACTCCCATGATGATCCGATGGCTGGTTATACTCCCGGTATGAAGACCGCCGTCTCCGTTCCCGACGATCTGTTCGAGCAGGTGGATCGCCTGGCCCGCCGGGCAGGACGCTCGCGCAGCGAGGTCTACAGCGCCGCCCTGCGCGAGTATCTCGCCCGCCATGCGCCGGACGAGGTGACCGAGGCGCTCGACCGGGTCATCGGCGAGATCGGGAAGGGCGCCGACCCATTCGTCGAAGAAGCGGCGCGCCGCAGCCTGGCGACGACCGAATGGTGATCGCGCAGGGGGACGTCTGGTGGGCGGACCTGCCCGCGCCCGAGGGTTCGGCGCCGGGCTTCCGCCGGCCGGTCGTCGTGATCCAGGGCGACGCCTTCAACCGGAGCGCTCTTCGTACGGCCGTCTGCGTCCCGTTGACTGGCACCCTCCGGTGGGCCGATGCTCCGGGGAACGTGCTGCTGACCACTCGCTGCACCGGCCTCCCGCGGGACTCGGTCGCCAACGTGTCGCAGGTCGTCACCCTCGACCGGTCCGTCCTCGTGGAGCGCACGGGCAAGCTGCCGCGGGCGAAGCTGGACCTGGTGCTGGCCGGGATCGACGTCGTCCTGGGTCGGTAACCCGCTCGCCCGTCGAGTTGCGCTGGAGACTGCGTCAGCGCAGTGGATTGCGGGATTCCAACGCGACGACATTCTTCACCTCGAGATCGAACTTGCCGGGCGCACGCTCAGGAATTGACCGCCTCTTGAACTGACGGGCCGCAAGGCCGACCCTGACGCCCCGAGGTGCCCGATGACCATCGCCGCCCAACCGTTCGCTGGCTTCACGCCCCAGGCGATCCAGTTCCTTGTCGACCTCGCGGAGAACAACGACCGAGCGTGGTTCCAGCCGCGCAAGGCCGACTACGAGCGCCTGCTCAAGGAGCCACTCGAGGCGCTCTGCACGGCGCTGGCCGAGCCGTTCCCACCCGGGGCATCCTGCTCAAGCCGACCCCAAGCGCTCGCCGTTCCGGATCTACCGGGACACCCGGTTCAGCAAGGACAAATCGCCCTACAAGACCCACCTGGGCGCCACCTTCTCGTGGCTCGAGACGGCCAGTGGGGCAGGGGTGACCGGGTGGACGTCGGCGCCCACGGGAACGGCGTCTACTTCAGCTTCCAGCCGGGCGAGACGTACGTCGGGGGCGGGATGTGGATGGCCGAGAAGCCACGGCTCGACGCCCTGCGGCAGGCGATCGTCGAGACGCCGGATCGCGTTCAAGAGGCCATCGAGGAGCCCGGCTTCGTCGCCTGGTTCGGCGGCGTCCGCGCCCACGACTCGCTCAAGCGGCACCCTCTCGTCGAGCGCTGTCCCTCGCTCAGCGCGCGTCGATCTGGGCCATGCGCGCACACACCATCCGCTCCACGAGGTCGTTCGGGAGAGGATGCTCCGGCGTGAACCGGAGCGTGCCCTTGGCCGTGGCAAAGCCCGCGAGTTCGTCGCGATGCGCCTCGATGAGGGCCGAGCTCATCGGAAAGAACGAGCAGTGCGCCTTGAAGGCCGCATAGGACACCAGGGGCCGCCCGTGGTACCGAAACGCCGGCATGCCGTAGCTGATCGCCTCCACGGCCTCAGGCGCGGCCGCGGCGATCGTCTCGCGGAGGGCCTGACAAGTCGATCAGGTTGGATCCGGTCACGTCAATCCTGAAGTACCGGGTCGGGGACGAGATCGCGGTGCGCGACGAGGACTTCGGGCTGCTGGCCAAGGCCTTCTTCGTGGATCTGGAGAGCAAGTTCCTGTAGAGCGGCGGGTATCGGCGTTCACTCGCGGACGTTGTAGGCCGGTCGCCGGCCTCGCGCGGACCCGCAGGATTACACGTCAACTGAACACCCCCCGGTCGTCCGAGCGCCTGCGCGCGGGCCGCGCCGAACCGGGCGTCCCTCGCCGCCCGCTCCTTGCCGCCTGACGGCAGGGTCTCGGGTCGCTTCTGTGCTCGCGGCGAGCGCCGCGTCCCGGCTCCGCGAGAACCGGAGGGCGAGCACATCGGCCGGGGGCCGCAGCGAGGCCCCGGGGTGTTCACTTCACGTGCGATCTCGGAGAGACGGAGCAGATGCCAGCCTGGCGCGGGGCACGGGGGCCGGTCGAGGTGGGCGCCCATGCGTCAGCACGACGTATGGGCGACAGGCGAGGGACAGAAGGGGGACAGACGCGCGACAGATGGTATGATCCGCCGCAGCAGCAGGAGTGCAACCGCAGCTGGAGCACCGAACATGACCACCGCCGCCTACGCGACCGAGGTGCGGCGCATCCGGGACGCGGGCCTCGAAACCGTCGACATCGCCGAGGCCACAGGCGTCGACAGGAGCACGGTGTCCGCCTGGCTCAACGCCCGACGCACGCCCACCGGCGACCGGCGCAACCGGCTCGTCGAGCTGTCGGCCATCGTCGAGCGCCTCCAGCGCGTCATGGATCCCGCCTACGTCCCGGTCTGGCTCGTGAAGCCGCTGACGCTGCTCGATGACGAGCGCCCGATCAAGGCGATCGCCCGCGGCCGCTACCGCGCGGTGTCGCGACTGGTCGCGCAGCTCGAGAACGACTCCTTCTCCTGAGCAGCCGGATCGCGCGGTTCCGCGTCCGAGGCCGCACGTAGGGCCGCATCCTCCGCGGGATGACACGAACTTCTTGTCTTGCACATCACGCATCACGATGCTAACATCGCACATCATGACGCAACTTCGCCGGACCACTGTGAGCGCGCCCGAAGCCGCCATCCGCACGCTGGAGGCGGAGGCGCAGCGGCGAACGGTCCCGCTCGCGACTCTCCTTCGCGAAGCGGTGGAGGAGAAAGCCCAGCAGCTGCGCACACGTCGGCGCCCGCGGGTGGGTGTTGCACGCTCCACCGATGGACGAAGGGCGGCCGACGTGACGGCGGAGCCGATCGCCGAGGAGCCGCGCTGACGGTGGCGCTCATCTGCGACACGGGCCCACTGCTTGCCGCGCTCGACGCCGCCGATCCCGATCACGAGCGCTGTGCCCGGATCCTGACAGACGCGGATGAGGATCTGGTCGTACCGACTCTCGTCCTCGCCGAGCTCGACTACTGGTGCACCCGCCGGCTGCCACCCGAGGCCTGGCTCATCTTCCTCGACGATCTGCTCGCGGGGGTCTACCGCGTCGAATCGCCGACGGGCGTCGACCTTGCCCGCTGCCGCGAGCTGCAGGCTCGGTATGCGGACCTCGCGCTCGGGATCGTCGACGCGAGCGTGGTCGCGCTCGCCGAGCGCCTGGGCGAGGCAAAGGTCGCGACGCTCGACCAGCGCCATTTTCGAGCCATGCGGCCGGCCCATGTCGACGTCCTCGAGCTGCGGCCGTGAACGCGCCCGGTCTGTCGCGACCGTCCACCTCCAGGACGACGCAAGGGTTGACGGCGTGCGCTATAGTCTTGGCATCTACCCCCCGTCGGACCAGCCGGTAACGGCCTCTGCCGGGGTTTTCCTTTTTCTGGACCGGCGATGATCGAACCCTCGATCAAACGCGTCATCGGGTTCGTCGATGGCCAGAACGTCTTCTATGCCGCCAAGCAGGCGTTCGGCTATTCGTACCCCAACTTCGACCCCAAGCTGCTGACCGAGGTCGTCGCAGCCGCCCACGGCTGGACGCCTGCCGGGACACGCTTCTACACCGGCGTCCCTGATCAGGCCGACAACCCGTTCTGGAGCAACTTCTGGACCGCGAAGTGCGAAGCTCGCCGTGATGGGCACGCAGGGGATCGTCAGCTTCACCCGGCCGCTGCGGTACCAGAACAAGACGATCCAGCTGCCTGACGGCACGTCGACGACCGTTCGGGTGGGCCAGGAGAAGGGGATCGACGTCAAGATCGCCCTGGACATCGTCCGCCACGCCCGGGCGAACGACTACGACGTGGCCCTGATCTTCAGCCAGGACCAGGACCTGTCCGGCTCCGCTGACGCGCTCCGTGCCCCACATCTCCCCGGCTCCGCGGAGGCGGTCAGGGGTACTCGGGATGCCCGAGCAGTCCGGGGACGGAGATGGCATCCTCGAGTTGCTCCCACCAGATGCCCGCGCCGCCCTCGATGAGGCGCAGGTCGCGTCGCTGGTCCTCCGTGGCGTTGGCAAGCCAGTCGAACCACGCAAGCGGGACGCTCACCTGGCGCCCATCCTCGAGAGAAACGCGGAGGCGCGTGGCGTCAACCTCGACGGCCACCGCCCTCGGGCGGCTCAGCGACGTGTTACTCGCCGAAGAACTCATTCCAGCGCCTCATGATTTCCTCTCGATGGGCGATCACAAGTCGGCGGATCAACTCGATCTCGCGTGGAGTGTATCCCCAGGATCGTCGATGGGACACGGGCGAGAGCCAGAACGATGCCGCGCCGTCGCCCGACACGACGTGAATGTGCGGCGGCTCTCGCGTCTCCCGGTTTTCCTGCGCGTAGAAGAAGAACCGGTAGGGCCCGAAGCGGTGAACCGTTGGCACGCAGACCTCGCCGAACGATCGGCGGGCGCCCATCATCGTCTCGACGGCTGCACCGCGGCTTACGCAACGTCGTGGAACGCATGAGCGTCGAGCGCGACGGGGCGTCCCTCCGCGTAGGGGTCCACGTGGGAGCGCCCGCGGCCGTTACGCGCACTCCCGTCCCGTACACTCGGGCCTGAGCCGACCACCCGGGTCGACGAGCGGGGAAGGGGAGCGTGACGACCCAGCCGACCCTGGCGCCGGGCGC
>CAZVPS010000043.1:0-13151 GCA_964629105.1 uncultured Anaerolineaceae bacterium | reverse complement strand
CAGGTCAGGCGATGCCACGGCAGCTCGCGAGTCGGAAGGATGCTCAGGCCCTTGTTGTAGGCCTCGAAGAGCAGCCGGCGGTCGTAGAGCAGGCGATCCGTCCAGGCACGCCGGTAGCTGCGAACCCGGGCGTGCAGCACCAAGTCGTGGTTCCGGCCGGCCACCTCGAGGGGATCAAACTGGAGTGAGCCGAGGCGGTCGACGACGGCAAGGACGCTCTCTTCGGCGACGGGAAGGGAGCGCGCCGGGGCGAGGAGGTGGCGGATGACGAGAAAGCGCCGCGCCACGGCGGCGGACAGGGGCCGGGGGGAGGACATGCGCAGGATCCTATCGCGTCGGGCGGCCGCGCCGGGCGGCGTCGGGCGGCCCAACAATCGAGACGGTTCGCTCGCAGGCTACACGCTCGACCGGCTTTCGGAGCAGCAGGGCTGGCGCCCCATCCGTGAAGGAGCGGGCCGGTGTCAAGGGGGTAGCCGCGGATTCGGAAGCGCGAAATGCGGTTGACAGCTCAGCGACTGGCAACAGCGCGAGCAGTGGTGCGAGCAGCAGTGGCAACTCGTCCTGGGGGCAACGAGTGACACACGGGTTTCAGACGTACAGGTCTGCCGCCGTGCGCAGGATGATCCCTCGTGCGGCGGCCCGTTGGCGAAGTCGCTCGGTGAAGCCGTCGCGCGCGTAGATCGCCAGCTTCGTCTCTGGGCCGTGGCCCGGGACGAAGCGGGCCGTCCCTTCGAGCTGGTCGAGCGCGTCCGTGCCGACTTCGCCGTCGTGCCACTTGGCTTCGCCGGCGAGCAACAGGGTCTTGCCATCGTAGGCGACGATCTCGATCTCGCCGGGGCGCGTTCGCTTCGTCCCGGGATACTGCTCATCCGGCACCTGCCCCCACCAGGCGCCCACTTCGCCCACCCCCGGATACTCGGCTTCCCGGCCGAGGCAGGCGCGGACGTGTTCGCGACATGCGTCCTCGAAGGCCGGCGTTGAGACGAAGTGGTCGAGCGCAGGAAGGACCCGTTCGCTGAGGACTTTCGCGGTTCGGCGAGCCTCCAGATCAGTCGCGTTTCGGCGCACGAATCGGAACCAGAACCGGATGTAGCCATCCGAGAGCTGCCAGATCCCGGCGCGCGAGGCATCGGGTGCTCCGTGGGGCCGGACATGCTCGACCACGTGAAGGCGGCGCAACTGGTTGAGGTACGCCGGGATCGCGCTCGGCGCGAGACCCGCTCGCTGCGCGATCTCGGCCTGCCGCGTCGCTCCCCCGGCGACCGCCGCGATCACGGAGAGATAGGAGGCCGCGTCGGTCGGAAGTTCCTCGGCCACGAACAGCTCGGCCTCGCTGTAGAGCACTTCGCCCTTCCTGAGGATCCGGTGCTCGATGTTCCAGGTCAGGGTCTGCCCTGGATCGAACTGTTCGAGGTAGTACGGCATCCCGCCGAGAATCGCCCACGCGCGAAGACGGTCGGCCGGAGACCACGTCCGGAAGAACTCGCCGGCATCGAGATAGGAGAGCGGCGCGAGCTGTTCGCCCCAGGTCCTGCGACTGAACAGGGGCCCATGAAGGACGTGCTTCTCGAAGAGCGAAACCTGGCTGCCGGCGAGGACGAGGTAGAGGGGGAGATCCTCCCGCCCCACGTCCTCTAGCGCGGCCTGGAGGAGTGAGGGCAGGTTTGGCTCGGACGTGACGAAGTAGGGGAACTCGTCGAGCACGACAAGCAGCGGGTGCTCGTCTCGCTTGGCATCACGGGCGAGCTGGAGCAGGTACGCCACCGCGGCCCGCCAGTTCGCCAGTGGCGCCGCCGCGAGGACGGCGTCCGGGCGGTATTCACAGATCGCGTCTGTGAGCCCGACGAGCTGTTCGGTCGCAGTGCCCTTGACTGCCTGATGGAAGATGCGAGGCTTGCCTTCGCCGAACCGCTGAAGCAGGGTCGATTTGCCGACGCGTCGGCGCCCCCACAGCAGCGCCACCTGGCGTCCTGATCCCCACCGCTCTTCGAGCGCCTCGAGCTCGTGGCTTCGGTTGACGAACGGCATCTCGTCCTCCTGCCTCACATCATAACAGCCCTTATGATGTAGGGCGTTATGACGTTCGTCAACTTCCCGCTGGACCGGCACGCAGCGGAAGCGCGCGGTCGGCCGCGGGCAGCAGGCTCGACTCGTCCAGAGGTTCCCGCGGCTTGCGCGGCGGCGCCGCTGACACGCAGCTGCAACCTGCTCGGCGATGTTCTCAGTGTTTCTTGCGTTCGATCGGCCGTGCCGGCCCGAACAGCCACCTGCGAGTCCAGGCCCGTCCTCCCGGACGGCGGAGCAAGCGATGGATGCGGACGTGGAAGCCCTGCCCGATCCTTCGGCCAATCCGAATGCTTCGCTCGTGCGATATTCTTGGTAACAACCAAACGCTTCGCATGGAGCAAATGATTTGCCGGAGAGTCGCGCCGCGTATGACCCGGATCCGGACCCGGAGCGCCGAGCCCGGGTCGAACGGGTCGTCGCCACCTACGAGACCCTCATGCACCGCGTCGCGTCCGCGCACGTCGCCGCGTTCCTGGAGGTCGGGGTGACGATGTCGCAGGCGAAGGTTCTCTACCTCGTCCAGGCCGAGCCCGGCCTCCGCATGTCGGAGCTGTCGGCCCGGCTGGGAGTGTCGCTCTCCACCGTCAGCGGCGTGGTCGACCGGCTGGTCGACCAGGGGCTGCTCAACCGCCAGGACGATCCGGCCGACCGTCGCCAGGTGCTCCTCCGGATCACCGACGCCGGCGCGACCCAGCTCGAGCTCTTTCGCGAGCTGACCGCCGGCCAGGTTCGAGACCTGCTCGCCGGGATCGGCGAGGCCGACCTGACCCTCGTCGAGCGGGCGCTCGACATCCTCGTCGCATCCGCGGGCGCCCCCCGGGGCGCCACGCTCCTCACGACCACGACCAACACCACCGGAGGAACGCCCTCGTGAACCGCCTCACCGAGCTGTCGGTCGCCAAGCGGAGCGTGACCCTCCTTCTCGCGGTCGCGCTCTTCATCGCCGGCGTCTCGGCCTGGGGCAGCCTCAAGCAGGAGCTCCTGCCCGACATCGACTTCCCGGTCATCACGGTCATCGCGCCCCTGCCGGGCGCCGGCGCCGCCGACGTCGCCGAGCAGGTCACGAAGCCGATCGAGCGGTCCATCGCCAGCATTCCGCGGCTCTCCGCCCTGTCCTCCTCGTCGGCCAACTCGATCGCCATCGTCGTTGCCCAGTTCGAGTTCGGCACCGACGTCAAGGAAGTGCGGTCGACGATCGAGCAGAACCTGCAGACGGCAGGTCTTCCCCGCAACGTCACGCCGCAGGTCGCCGCGCTCAACATCAACGCCTCGCCCGTGATCATCGCCTCGGTCGCCGGCACCAGCCAGGACGGCCTCGACGCGGCGGCCCAGGTCGCGCGCACGGAGGTCGTCCCCGGCCTCCTGGGCATCGAGGGCGTGGCGACGGTCGACCTGACCGGCGGCCTCGAGTCACAGGTCGTGGTCACGCTCGATCCGGCGAAGCTCGCGGCGACCGGCATCTCCGTCGCCCAGGTCAACGGCATCCTGGCGGCCAACAACCTGACGCTGCCGTCGGGCCAGATCACGAGCGACGGGAAGAACATCCCGGTCTCGACGATCGGCACCATCACGTCGATCGCGCAGATCGAGAGCCTCGTCGTCGGGTTCAAGCTCCCGGACGGGACACAGACGCCCGGCACCGGGACGCAGACGCCCACCACGGGGACCCAGGCGCCCGGCACCGCGCCCGGTGCGGGCGCCGGCACCCAGCCGGGCGCGCAGCCCGGGACCGTCCCGACGACTCCCGTGGCTCCGACGCCGATCCTGCTCAAGGACATCGCGACGGTGGCCGAGGTGGGTGCGCCCACCACCGGATTCGCCCGCACCGACGGCGTGCCGTCCTTGACCCTCACCGTCACGAAGACGTCGAGCGCGAACACCGTCGAGGTGGCGGACGCGGTCACCCAGAAGCTCGAGGAGATCGGGGCCGCCAACAACGACACCGTCAAGGTGACGGTCATCTCCGACCTCTCCGTCTTCATCAAGGAGTCCCGCGACGGACTGCTCAAGGAGGGCGGCCTCGGCGCGCTCTTCGCGATCCTCACGATCTTCCTGTTCCTGTTCAGCATCCGCTCCACCCTGGTCGCCGCCGTCAGCATTCCGCTGTCGGTCCTGACGGCGCTCGTGGTCATGCAGATCACCGGGGTCACGATCAACGTCATGACCCTCGGCGGCCTCGCCGTCGCCGTCGGCCGGGTCGTCGACGACGCGATCGTCGTCCTCGAGAACATCTACCGGCACCGCGCGCTCGGCGAGGACCGGATGACCGCGGTCCTGCGCGGCCCGCGCGAGGTCGCCTCGGCGATCACCTCCGCGACCCTCACGACGGTCGCGGTCTTCCTGCCCCTGGGCCTGGTCGGCGGCATCGTCAGCCAGCTCTTCCTGCCGTTCGCCCTGACCGTCACCTTCGCCCTGCTGGCGTCGCTCGTCGTCGCCCTCACCGTCGTCCCGGTCCTGGCCTACCTCTTCATCGGACGGGTGAAGCTGAACGTCGACGAGGACGGGGAGCCGAAGAACTCCCTCTGGATCCGCGCCTATACGCCCACGATCAACCTGGTCCTCCGCAACCGGGCCACGAAGTGGGGCATCCTGGTGGTGGCGACCGTCCTGTTCGCCGGCTCGATGGCGATCGCGCCGCTGCTGCCCACCCAGTTCATCAACGCGGGCTCGGAGAAGATGCTCCAGATCACGGTCGCGCCGCCGGCGGGCACGAGCTCTGCCGCGGTCCTGGAGCGTGTGATCGATGCCGAGAAGATCCTCCGGGCGGATCCGAAGGTGGAGCACGTCCAGGCAAGCGTGCCGGGCGAGGGCGGCACGGGCTATGGGACGATCATGTCGGCCCTCAGCGGCCGGCCCGCGAACAGCGCCAGCCTCATCGTCCGGCTCGCCGACGACGTCGATCTGACCTCGTACTCCCAGAAGCTGTCGACCGACCTCGCCGCGGTCAAGACCGACGGCTACGACGTGGCCGTCGCCCAGGCCGCGGGGTTCACCTCGAACGGACTGAGCATCGTCATCAGCTCCGACAATCCCGACGACGTCGCGACCGCCACCGACCAGGTGATGGCCGCCCTCTCCGACAACCCCGACCTCCTCAACCTGAAGACGGACCTCTCGAAGGGGACGCCCGAGGTCCAGGTCGTCGTCGACCCGAACAAGGCGAAAGGTGCCGGGCTCACCACGGCCCAGGTGGCCGGCGAGGTCCGGACCGCCCTCGTGGGCCAGGTGGCCACGACGGTCCAGCTCGCCGCCGCCCAGGATCCGATCGGGCTGTACGTCCAGGTCGACCCCGCGCAGGTCACCAGCGTCGAGACTCTCCGCACGCTGCCCGTCGGAACCGCCGCGACGGTCGCCCTCGGATCGATCGCCGCGGTGGACCAGGTCCTCGCCCAGGGAAGCATCACCCGGGTCGACGAGGCCCCGGCCTCGACCGTCTCGGCCGAGATCGCCAGCGACAACACCGGCGCCGTCTCGGTGGCGGTCCAGCAGGAGATCGACGACCTCGTGACCGCCGGGAAGATCCCGGCCGGTGTCACGGTCGAGCTAGCCGGCGTTACCCAGCAGCAGAACGAGGCGTTCGGCAACCTCTTCGTCTCGATGGGCGTGGCCATCCTCCTCGTGTACGTGATGATGGTGCTGACCTTCAACTCGCTGATCACGCCGTTCATCATCCTGTTCAGCCTTCCCCTGGCCACGATCGGCGCCTTCCCGGCGCTCCTGGTGACCGGCCGGCCGATCGGCGTCAGCGCCCTCATCGGGTTCCTGATGCTCATCGGGATCGTCGTGACGAACGCCATCGTCCTGCTCGACCTCGTGGAGCGGCTGCGAAAGGAGGGGCACTCCACCAGGGACGCCCTGATCGAGGGCGGCCGGACGCGCGTGCGGCCGATCCTCATGACGGCGATCGCGACGATCCTGGCCCTGATCCCGCTCGCGGCGGGCCTCAGCAAGGGCTCGATCATCGCCGCGGAGCTGGGGACGGTCGTCATCGGCGGCCTCTTCTCCTCCACGTTCCTGACGCTCCTCGTCATCCCGGTGCTCTACTCGCTGGTCGAGGGCGGGAAGAGCGGACTCTCCGGCCGGTTCCGCCGCGACGAGGCGGCGGCGCCCGGCTGACCCTGGTCGCCTTCGGGCGGTCCGGCCCTTGGACCCGGCGGCCCGATCGCGCAGGCTCCGCGCCACCAGCATGGAGGTGTCCTGATGTCCTTCCCCGAGGAGCGCGACCTGACCCGGTGGGGTCGCGAGGCGCGCGAGTGGCTCACCCACGATGAGCGGGGCCGGATGATCGGGCTCGTCGTCCTGTCGCTGACGATCTCGATCGCGATGTCGCTCATTGCGACGGCGATCCTCGGTTTCGTGTCCCGGCGACGGGCGGCGGCCCCGGTCGACGCCGTGTCACCGGGCGTCGGTGAGCCGCTGGCGCAGGTGGTGGCTGCTCCCGCGGAGGCCGTGGGCGTCCCTGTCATGGGCCTCGAGACACCGATCACCGAGGCGGAGCCTGCCCGCGCGGACGGCGCGTAGCCTGCCCGAAGAGGCGGGCCCACCCCGTGAGCTGTCCGGCCCGCCTGTGAAGCGGTGATCCCTGACTTCGCGGCGACCGCGACCCGCCGGCGCGACCGTGGGCGTGGTCAACCGGCCCGGGTCGAGGTCGATCGAGCACGAACCGACGATCGCGCGGTCGCGTGCGCTCGTCGACGGGGCCGATCAGCGGCGCTCAGCGCCCGTGGCGCACTCCCGCGCGCGCCGAAGTTACGAATCATCGCCTGGCAGGCGGGACCGGTCGGCGAGCGGCCCCGGTCGGCGAGCGCGTGGACCAGGCGGCGCCGGTCGTCGCCGGCAGGGTCCCGCGACCCGGCCGGACCGGTCGGCGAGCGCCTGGCGAGGAGGGACCGACCGCGCCCGCCGTCGCTGATCCCCGGGTGAGTCGCAGATAAGGCCGGCCTGCTTCACTGCGCCGATGAGCGGGCGATCCCGGTTCGAGCTGGACGTGGAGCGGCGCGCCGACGACGTTCGCCGCTCCTTCGGCGCCGACCTCCAGCGCATCTGCAGCGACGCCGGGCTCAGCTACGCGGCGCTCGCGAGGGCGGCGCGGGTCAGCGGGGACACCGTGTCGCGGCTGGTGCGCGGCAAGCGCGATCCTTCGGTGGAGACACTGGCGAGGATCTCGCTCGCTCTCGGTGCGGAGATGTCCATCCGCCTGGTGCCCGGCGCGGGGATCCCGATCCACGACGCCGTGCAGGCGCGCATGATCGAAGCGTTCGTCGCGTCCCTGCACCGCCGGTGGGTCGCGCACCTCGAGATCGCGGTCAGGACGCCGGCGCGCGGGTCGATCGACCTCGTGCTCGGGGATCGCGACGGCCTCGACCTGGTGGCCTCCGAGTTCCAGTCGGACCTGAGGCGGGCGGAGCAGACGATCCGCTGGTCGAATGAGAAAGCGGCCGCCCTCCGGACGACCGAGCTCTACCGCATGGCCGCCGGCGCGGCCGCGGAGTCGGGACGTCCGGCGGTGAGCCGGCTGCTCGTTCTCCGCTCGACGGTCAGGACGCGGGCAATCGTCCGCGAGCTCCCGCTGCTGCTTGCGAGCGCATTTCCGGTGCCCGCTGCCGACGCGGTCACCGCGCTCCGTGATGGGACACGGTGGCCGGGCTCCGCCATCGTCTGGATGCAGGTCCGCGGCCGCTTCGCGCACCTGATGGACGGAGCCCCCCGCGACCTCCGCGATCTCGTGCCGCCAATGACGGAGCCGCCGGCGTCGCACCCGCCGGCGTCGCACCCGCCGGCGTCGCACCCGCCGGCGTCGCACCCGCCCGTGAGGCGATGATTCCTGACTTCGCCCGGCCGCGGCCGCCGACCCGACCGCGATTCGCGCGGTCCGGGTGGCCGGGCGACCGCGATCGAGGGCGTCCGGGCAGCCAGGTGACCGCGCGGGACTCCATGCGGATCGGCTGCGGGTGGTTGGCGGGCGCTGGCCGTAGGCGGTTGGAGCCGGCGGCGGCCTTTCGCGTCGCCGACGTCACGAATCATCGCCTCTGAGGCGACGGGTCCGCTCGTTGGCTGTGAGGCGGCGACGGGCGACGAGGCGGCCGAACGGCGAACCGATGCGGCGGTGGGCGACGCGGCGCGGGACCGGACGAACGCGCCGGCGCCGCGCTCCGCTCCTACGGGCCCGCGGAACCGACGGCGCTGATCGCGTTGAGGCCGAGCGCCTTCGCGGAGGCGACGAAGTTGTAGTCGACGCCCTGCTCGATCGGGAAGGTCGCCACCTGGACCGTCTTCCCGTCGAGGACGGCGGCCTCTACCGACGGGGCGATCTTGAGCGGTCCGGAGGTGTCGTTGGCGTTCCAGAACTGCAGGAACGGGGTCGCTCCGTCGGGGACGTCGAAGATCACCTGCATGAGGCTGCCGCCGATCGGGTTCGCGTAGAGGAGGTCGACTCCGACCACCTGGAGCGGCGGCAGGGTGGGCGGCGCCGTCGCCTGGAGCGGCCAGATCCCGATGATGCCGCCGGGGCACCACGGCGCGGGATCGACGATGCACGCCGTCCAGATCGGGCTCAGGACGACCCCGCCCGTGAAGATGTCGGTCCACTTCGGGATCCACCAGTCGGACGGCACGACGGGCGGGAGGTCACCCGCCGGCGGGGCCACGAGCGAGGGCTCCGGCGAGGGGAGCGGCGGCGAGGAGGGGATCGGCGTCGGCGTGGCGAAGGGATCCGGCGTGACGCCCGGGGCGAGCGTCGCCTCGGGGAAGGCGCTCGGCGGGAGCAGCGGCGGATTCGCCGGCGCGGTGCCGCCCGGGAAAGCCCAGGCGGTGTAGGCGGCCCCACCGCCGAAGGCGAGCGCGGCTGCCTCCACGACATCGGCCGGCCACCAGCGTCCCCTGTACCCGGCCCACGTGGGCCCGAGCGGGTCGATGACGAAGTAGGCGGCGGGGCCGTCCGTGCCCGCTGGGCGGAACCCGTCGAGGTAGACGGCGTGGCCGCCGGTGAAGTCCGCCTGGAGCCGGAGCGACACCGGGATCGCGCCGTACGCGATCTGCACCACGGCGCCGGCGCCGGCGTAGAGAAGGGCCCGCAGCTGGAGCGGCGAGATCCCGCCCTGGTTGAAGGAGACACCCCACTTGGCAATGGCGGCCTGGAGGTCGGCGATCGAAGTCCCGCCCTCCTGGTCCGGCTGGAGCGCGCGCAGCTGGGAGCCTGTGGTCACGATTCCGTAGCCGAGCCGTCCGAGCATGGCGCCCGACGCCATCGTGCAGTTGGCCGGCCCGAGCGGCCCGCCGTCGAACTGGGTGATCGGCGGGACCCGCGGGTAGCCGGTCGGGAGGAGCCAGGCCGGCCGGCTGGCGCCACCGGTGCCGGGCTCGGTCCCGGGTTCCACGAAGGAGACCAGCTGGAGAACGGCGTCGTCGGGGAGCGCCTGAAGGGCGATCGGCTGGTCGTCCGGGACCGCAGTCAGGCCGAACGCGGCGACCTGGTCGCCGGTGTCGGCGGTCAGCTCGAAGGCGGTCTCGGCGCCGGGCAGGAGGTTCGAGGTTGGCGGGGCGGTAGCGGCGGCGACGCCCAGCGCCCCGCCGAGGCCGATGACTCCGGCGAGGACGAAGCGGGTGATCAATCCGAGGATCGGCATGTCAGGTCACAGGACGCCGATCTGGCCGAACGTCGGGCTTGTGTACTGATTGCCGTGTGCGTCCACGAGACTGACGGTCCACACCATGACGCCGGACGGCCAGTCGACCGCGGGCGCGAAGGTGGCGAGCCATGTCACGGAGCGCGTCGGCTTCGTCATGGCGACGGACCCCGCCTTCAGCGGGGTGTTCCCACCCGTGGCCGGGAGGATGGACCACGTGAGCGTGACGGACTCCACGCCGTCGGCATCAGCGGCGTACGCCTGGATCTGAATTGAGGTCGTGCGCGTTCGATAGATGGTCTTCGGCGCGTACGGCCCGTTGTCGATGCTCGCGGGCGTGTCGCACCGATAGACCTGGATCGACTTCGCCTTGGACTTCGTCGTCGCGCCCTTGGCATCCTTCGCCTCGACGTACCACGAGATCGTGCCCGTGCCCGTGATCCCGTCGTCCTTCGTGTTGATGAAGCTGAACCAGGTGTCGCCGTCGCGGTTCATGGCTCGCGACACCGTCCCGGCCATCCCGGGGCCCTCGAAAGAGAGGGTGATCGACGCCACGCCGTCCACGTCGGCGGCTTCGGCCTCGATTCCGGTGCCCAGGGGGTAGCCGTACTGGCACGTGCCCGTTTCGAGCGGGTTCGTCTCGAGGTTCGGCACGTCGCTGGCGTACCGCGTGATCTTCGGGCCCGTGTTGACGCAGACCTTGACGGTCAGGGTGAGTGCGCCCGACTTGGGCGAACGGGTGGTCTTCGGGCTGGCGTTGGCGTCCTTCGCGACCACGTAGTAGAGGAGCTTCCCGGCGTTCTTGATGTTGTCGGCGGTCGTGTCGAGCGTGGCCACGTACCTGCCGTTCGAGAGCTGCATCGGCTTCTGGATGTAGGCGTTGGTGCCGGGTCGCCTGAAGAAGAGGGTGACCGCCGCGATGCCATCGGCGTCCGTGACGCTGACGGAGATCGTCGTGCTCTTCGGCGCCGTCACGCAGTACTTCCCCTGGTCGTAGCTGATCGTCGTCCGCGATGCGCGCAGGCCGCTGATCGTCGGCGCCGCGTTGGGCGTGGGCGCGGGGGAGGGCGTGGGGGTCGGGGTGGGCTCCGGCGTCGGGGTGGGCTCCGGCGTCGGGGTCGGCTCGGGCGTCGGGGTCGGGGTGGGCTCCGGCGTCGGGGTCGGCTCGACGGTGGGGCGTGGCGTTGCGGCGCGCGCTGCCTCGCATCTCGCGACGGGCAGGGATGCGACGTCGCCCTCGAGCTTGAGCGGGCCGGCCTTGGTCCAGGCGCGCTCGATGCCGGGCGCCGGCCAGTAGAGCTGCAGCCAGCCGCCGTCGGCGGACTTCGCGGTGACGAGCACCTGCTGGTTGCGCGGGATGGTCCCGATGACGGGACCCTGGTCGGGGCAGGGGACGAGCTCCAGGCCGCGACCGGCGCCGGAGCTCTCGCCCTGGGCAGGGCCGAAGTGGACGGCGCCCGACCCGACGAGGGCCCCTCCGGTCAGGGCCCCGGCAAGCAGTCCCGCGCCGAGCACGGCGAGGCTCTTGCCCGCGAACAGGCCACCTCCGCCCAGCGCCCCGAGAGCCGCCATCGCCCCTCCCTGCGCGGTCGTCCCCGCGACCGTGACCGGCGCGAGTCTAGCGCGCGCACGTCGCGGCGGGAAGAGGCTGTTCGGGCAGAAGCGGTGCGCGGCCGCGATCTCCGGTCGTTCGTCCGGCCGAGCGACTCGCCGCAGCCAGCCGGCGCCGCAGGCAGCCGCCGTTCACACGCAGCCAGCCGTTCACAACGCAGCCAGCCGGCGGTTGACGCCGGCGCCCGGATATCCGACAATTCAACTCGGAATTCGGCCGGGTCCGGGCGTCCTCACCCGGGGCCACCCTCGGGCGTTCCCATCCGGCAGCGTCCCACCGGCCGAACTCCACTCCACCCGCCCCCGTCGCGACGCCGGGCCGTCCCGTCGTCGCAGCGTCCCGCCAGAGGAGCCGTGATGACCGCAGAAGCCCGCGGGGAGATCGTCTCCCAGGAGTACCAGCTCGGCTTCCACGACGAGGTCGCCTACCTCGCCGAGACGAAGGCCGGGCTGACGCGGGCCACGGTCGAGGAGATCAGCGCGATCAAGGAGGAGCCGGAGTGGATGCTCCAGTTCCGCCTCCGCGCCTATGACCACTTCCTCAAGCGTTCCATGCCCAGCTGGGTTCCCGAGAGCGTCAAGGGGATCGACTTCAGCAAGATCGTCTACTACCGGAAGCCGTCCGAGCGCGAGGAGAAGTCCTGGGACGACGTCCCGGAACAGATCAAGAAGACGTTCGAGAAGCTGGGCATCCCCGAGGCGGAGCGCAAGTTCCTCGCCGGCGTCGGCGCCCAGTACGACTCCGAGGTCGTCTACCACTCCGTGCGCGATGAGCTGACCAAGATCGGCGTCGTCTTCATGGGGATGGACCAGGGGCTCCGCGAGCACCCCGACCTGGTGAAGAAGTACTTCGCCACCGTCATTCCCCCCGAGGACAACAAGTTCGCTGCACTGAACAGCGCGGTCTGGTCGGGTGGCTCGTTCGTGTACGTCCCCAAGGGCGTGGAGGTCCCGCTGCCGCTCCAGGCCTACTTCCGGATCAACGGCGAGAACACCGGCCAGTTCGAGCGGACGCTGATCATCGCGGACGAGGGCTCGAAGGTGCACTACATCGAGGGCTGTAGCGCGCCCATCTACACCACCGACGCGCTCCACGCGGCGGTCGTCGAGGTGATCGCCCTCCCGGGCGCCCAGATCCGCTACACGACGATCCAGAACTGGAGCCGCGACGTCTACAACCTCGTGACGAAGCGGGCCCACGCCCACGCCCATTCCACGGTGGAGTGGGTCGACGCGAATACGGGGTCGC
Organism: uncultured Anaerolineaceae bacterium; assembly: GCA_964629105.1. Lineage (GTDB taxonomy): Bacteria > Chloroflexota > Limnocylindria > Limnocylindrales > CSP1-4 > CTSoil-043. The sequence continues at coordinate 599 of CAZVPS010000043.1, read as the reverse complement.
GCGCAACGGTCAAATTTCCCGCGATCTACCTGCGTGGCGAGGGCGCGACGGCCGAGGTGATCAGTGTCGCCTTCGCCGGCCGCGGCCAGCACCAGGACACCGGCGCGAAGGCCGTCCACCTGGCCCCCAACACGCGGAGCCGGATCGTCTCCAAGTCGGTCAGCAAGGACGGCGGGCGCGCGACGTACCGCGGCACCCTCAAGGTGGCGCCGGGGGCGACGGGCGTTGTCGCCAGCGTCCGCTGCGACGCGCTCCTCCTCGACGAGGAGAGCCGCTCGGACACCTACCCCTACATCGACATCCAGGAGGACGACGCCACGATGACCCACGAGGCCACCGTGGGAAAGGTGTCGGCCGACCAGATCTTCTACCTGATGAGCCGCGGGCTGACCGAGAACGAGGCCACGAACCTCGTCGTGCAGGGCTTCCTGGAGGTGTTTACCAAGGAGCTCCCGATGGAGTACGCCATCGAGTTCAACCGGCTCGTGAAGATGGAGATGGAGGGGTCGCTCGGATGACGGCCTCCACGGAGACGGCCGCCGGATCGCCGGCCCTGTCGGAGACGGCCGCCGGATCGCAGGCCCCGGTTGGCTCCACCC
>CAZVPS010000042.1:0-13295 GCA_964629105.1 uncultured Anaerolineaceae bacterium | reverse complement strand
TGATCAGGTCCGCCAGCGTGCGCCCGGCCAGGTTCGCCGTCGAGACCCCGTGGCCCACGTAGCCGCGGGCGGTGGCGATCCCGCTCCGTGGATCGAAGGCGAAGCTCGGGTGCCAGTCGCGCGGCATCCCCAGCGGCCCACCCCAGGCGTGGGTGAAGCGGACGTCGCGGAGCATCGGGAACCAGGTCCGGACAAAGCCCCGGAGCATCTCGTGGGTGGGATCGTGGCGGTCGTATGCGTCCTTGATCGGCGAGCCCAGGCGGTACGGCGCGCCGCGCCCGCCGAAGAGGATCCGCCCGTCGGCCGTGCGTGAGAGGTAGTCGATCGAGAGGCGGGCCGAGGCGACCACCTCCCGGCCGGCCCAACCGATCTCGGCCCAGCGCGCGTCGTCGATCGGCTCCGTCAGGACGATGAGGGAGTACATCGGGACGAGCTGGCGATGGAGCTTCGCCAGGCGCACGAGGTAGGCCTCGCCCGCGAGGACGACGACGGGCGCCCGGATCTCGCCCTTCGCCGTGATCAGCGCCGCGGGCGCCCCGCCGGCCATCCCGCCGGCGGACTCGCTCACCGCCGCCCGGAAGTCGGTGACCGGCGTCCGCTCCACGATCCGGGCTCCCATCCGCTCCACGAGCGCCGCGAGGCCGCGGACGAGGCGTCCCGGGTGGACGATCGCCGCCGTCCCCGACCAGAGGCCGGCCACGGCCCCCGCGATCCGGACCTTCTCGGCCACCCCGGCGGCGTCGAGGAGACGGTAGTGCTCGCCGAAGCCGCTGGTCCGGAGGAGGTACTTGCCGTCGAGGCGCTCTTCGAGGTGGTAGAGCACTCGGACGACGACCAGTGCTACCGGGCCATAGATTGGCTGACCGAGATCGAGGCCGAGCTGGCGGAGCAGGTCTACTGGTCGGTGGGGATCCTCTTCAACCTCGAGGTCGACCTCCTGTACCAGGCGAAGAAGTCCTGGCAGAAGGCCCGGGCATCCTCGATCGAGCCGAACCGGTCGGGAAAGCCCGGTCGGTACTTGAGCGTCTTGAACTGGGCCTCGGAGTACGGGTTGTCGTCCGACTGACGTGAGGCCGGGAGTGGCTCCTGGTGATCCCGAGATCGGCGAGCAGGAGCGCGATGTCGCTGAGCAACGACATGACACGAGCACCCCTTGACACCGTCTGATAATGTGCACGTAATCGGTACCGGTACCGGTTACGGTACCGGTTACGGTACCGGTTACGGATTGTGATGAGGTCGGGTACACGGCCGATGGCCAAGCCGACGATCGACGACATCGCGCGACGAGCGGGAACGTCCAAGGCAACGGTTTCACGGGTCCTGAACGGCAAGCCTGACGTCGATCCGGAGACCCGCCGACGAATCGCCGAAATCGTGCGTGAGTTGCGGTACGTACCAAGCCCCGCCGCGACCGGCCTGGCCCACGGTCGTCCAAACCTCATCGGCATGCTCGTGCCGTCCCTGGCCTGGGCCTGGGTGCTCGAGGTCATTCGTGGGGTGGCTGAACGGCTGGAAGCGACCCCCTCCGAGCTCGTGATGTTCACGACGAGCTCAGAGGAACGGAACGAGGTCATCTTCGAGCGGACACTGGCCAGTGGCCTAACCGCCGGCCTCGTCGCCATCGTGCCACCGGGCGCCCTAGCGCACATCTCCGAGATGCACGGGCGCGGCTTCCCCGTGGCGCTCATCGACGACCGGGCCGATCATCCCGATCTTCCGTCGGTCGTCGCAGCGAACTTCCAGGGTGCCTATATGGCCACGGCGCATCTGGTCGAGCTCGGGCATCGACGGATCGGGTTCGTGAATGGGCCAACAGAGTACGGCTGTAACCAGGAGCGCCGCCGCGGCTACGAGAGCGCCCTTGGCGCAGCCGGCCTCCGATCCGACCCGTCGCTCGTCCGCGAGGGGGATTTCGCGCGCCCCGGAGGCCGGCGCGCGACCGAAGAGCTTCTGGCCCTCCCCGAACCACCCACGGCGATCTTCGCCGCCAACGACCTGATGGCCTTCGGGGCCGGAGAGGCTGCCGCTGCCGCCGGACTCCGCATCCCCGACCAGATCTCGATTGTGGGCTTCGACGATATCCCCGAGGCTCGGTTCAGCCGGCCCGCGCTTACGACCATTCGACAACCCCTCTACCAGATGGGAGCGCGCGCGGTCGACCTGCTACTGGCCCAGGTCGAGGGCCACGAACTCAGCGAGACGCGCATCGAGCTCCCAACGGAACTGATCGCCCGAGAGACCACAAGTCTCGTGTCCTGAGCCGCCGTTGCAGGGCCCCGTTGGCTTCGCCGTTCGGCCTATCTCGTTTCATTGAACTGGAGGTGACCCCGTGAGGCGTCCCGCGACCCTGGCAGTCCTTGTCGCCCTCACCTTCATCGCGACCCCGCTGCCAACGGTGCAGCCCGTTGCCGCGGTCGCGGGGGACGTATACACGGCGAGCGACGTCGCCTCGCTGCCCGTGTCGCTCAGCCTGTCGGCGATCGATGGTGTCTCGGTGCCGATCCAGAACGGCATCCCCGTGCCATCGCTCGAGCGCCAGAACGGCCGGACGACCCTTGACCTCGGGGGAACCTGGAAGAAGCAGCGCGTCTCGCTCAACCACACGTACTCGCTGACCGACCGTGCGACCGCGCTCGCCCAGATCGAGACCGAGGCGAGCGGTCGCCACACCGTTGGCTACAACGACAGCGCGTGGTCGACCAAGACGCTGCCCGGCGTCGAGAACACGATGGTCGGGTTCGAGGACCCCAACGGCACCGAGATCTACGAGAACGGCGTCTGGTACCGGCGGACCTTCACCGCCGACGCCAGCTGGTCCGGCAAGTACGTGAAGCTCGCCTTCCAGAGCGTCAACTACATCGCCGACGTCTGGATCAACGGCGCATGGGTCGGCTACCACGAGGGCGGCTACACACCATTCGCCTTCGACGTCAGCAGCCGCGTCACGTACGGGGCGACGAACACGATCGCCATCCGGGTAGACAACGTCCCGTGGGGCACGCGAACCGATATCGTTCCCGCCGTCAACAGCGACTGGATGAACTACACGGGCGTCATCCAGGACGTCTTCCTCGAGGTCTCCGATCAGCTCAACGTCGTGCGAGCCGAGGTTCGCCCGCTGAACGTCACGGGAGATCTCACCGTCCGTGTCCCGGTCTTCAACCGCGGCGCGAGCTCGGTGACGGCGACAGTCGACCTTGCCGTCTACACGGCGAACGTCACGACCGGCAACATCACCGACCCCTCGGCCCAGGGAATCGTGGGCAGCCCGGTCAGCGTGACCGGCACGACCTCCCAGTCAATGACCGTCGCCGCCGGCGCCACGCGGGTCCTGACCTACAGCATCGGGATCCCATCACCGGCCCTGTGGAGCCCGGCAACGCCGAACCTGTACATCCTGAAGGCGTCACTGAAGAAGAACGGCAGTCCGGCCGAGGACTTCTACACGCAGTTCGGCGTGAGGATTCTCGCCACGAACGGGCCGAAGCTCCTCGTGAACAACCGGGCGGCGTTTTTCGTCGGCTCGGCCCGGCACGAGGACTGGGCGGACTCGGGCCGGACGGCGACGATGGCCAAGATCAAGACCGATCTCGACATCATCAAGGCCACCAACATCAACTTCCTCCGAACGGCCCACTACCCCAACCACCCCTACACGTACCTTCTCGCGGACCGCATCGGGATCGCCATCTCGGAAGAGCTCCCAGCCTGGTGGCATGGGACGTACGAGTGGGCCGACCAGAACCAGCGGAAGCTCCTCGACCAGATGTGGCGGGAGATGATCTTCCGCGACTACAACCGACCATCGATCCTGTTCTGGAGCACGATGAACGAGCCGGAGGGCACGTCGCTGGCGCGCCGCCAGGCGACCATCGAGCGGCTTCATCGTGACCTTGACCTCAACTTCCCCGATGGTCGGTTCGTCATCCAGGCTGCGTCCGCCGACCGACCGGGCGCGACCGACCCGACCCAGTCGGCGACAGACGTCGCCGCTTGGACGATGTACTTCGGCGTGTTCCATGGCGGCACCTACTACCAGGGCACGCTCGACTTCATGGACGCGGCGCATGCCGCGTATCCCAACAAGCCCATCCTCAACATCGAGTACGGCCGGATCTCGGGTGTCAACGACGAGTTCGCGACCGAACAGCAGACGACGTTTGTCGAGACGTTCAATGCGTTCGAGGACCGCAAGGCGGTCGACGCATCGGGCGGCGTCACCCCGAACGCGACCGGCTATCTCGCGACGACGGTCTGGTGGACCTCCTTCAACTGGTACACCCAGCGTGAATTCATCCTCCAGACTCAGGGCGCGACACACATGGACCGGACGACGCACAAGCCAGTCCGCGGCTCGATACAGACCGACCACGCGCCCTACTTCACTCAGGGTGGCCTGTCGAACACCACGCTGACCCCGTCCCAGCCGCCGACGCCCAGCCAGTCAGTGCCGGGGCAGCCCGCCAGCATCCCGTCCGGCGTCCTCCAGGACTTCGAGTTTGCCGACTCCTTCTACAACGTCTGGCAGGAGCAGGGCCAGCTGACGACCGAGAAGGCGAAGGTCGGCTCATGGTCGCTGAAGATGACCGGGACCGGGGGCGACTACCACACGATCGGCGCCTACCTCTACGGCCGCCCCGTCAACACGACCGGCAAGACCAATGTCTGCGTCTGGATCTACGACACAGTCGGCCAGAACACCGTTGCAATCCGTCTGATCGATTCGGCCGGCAACAACAAGGAGGTGTGGACGACCACCCGGTCGCTGAAGAACAAGTGGAAGCTCATCTGCCTTCCGCTCTCGAGCTTCTCGGACACCGTCAACCTCACGAAGCTCGCCAAGGTCCAGCTGACGATGTTCTGGAACGGCGTCTACTACTGGGACCACCTCCACCTCACCTGAAGTCACGCCACGCCAACGAGTTCACCGTGGCCTTGCGGTCACGTCTGGAGGAGGAAACGATGAAGCGACTGCTGGCGGCAATGACGGCCGCCGCGCTCATGATCTCGGCCTGCGCCGGCGGAGCATCGCCGACGCCGTCGAGCCCGCCGGCGGCAGCCTCGCCGTCGACCGCCGCGTCGCCCACGGCGCCGCCCGAGCCGGTGACGATCAAGATCGTCCACCAGTTCGGCGATGCCGAGTCCGACAAGTTCGGCGAGATCGTCGCCGAATTCGAGGCAGAGAACCCCACCATCAAAGTCGAGCAGGAACGGAACAACGAGCAAAACTACTACGACAAGTTGGTGACCACGATTCTGGGCGGATCGGCGCCCGATATCGCCCGGGTCGAGCCGCCGAAGGCGGCCCAGTACATCGCCGCCGGGTATGCCGCCAAGCTCGACGACTTCGTCGCCGCCAAGGTCCAGGCCGACTTCTTCGAGGGCACGCTCGAGCCACTCACGAAGGACGGCTCCCTCTATGGCGTGCCCCAGGACGTCGCGGTCCTCTCGCTCTTCTATCGCACCGACCTGTTCCAGGCGGCCGGGATCGGGGGCCCGCCGGCCACTTGGGATGAGCTCGTGACGGCAGCGAAGGCGCTGACGAAGGACGACACGTACGGCATCGGCCTTTTCGGCGGCTGGGGCGCGTTCGAGTTCTATCCGTGGTTCTGGCAGGCCGGCGGCGAGATGCTCAAGGAGGAGGGCGGCAAGCTCGCGCCGGCGTTCAACAGCCCCGAGGGCGTCGCGGCGCTCCAGTTCTGGGTTGACCTCGTCAAGACCTACAAGGTCATGCCCGAGGGGACCGCGACCCAGGGCGAGGACGAGGTCAAGGGCCCGTTCATCGCCGGCAGGATCGCCATGTTCACCTCAGGATCGTGGTCGATCTCGAGCCTGAAGGAAGTCAAGGAGATCGACGGCAAGTGGGCCGTCGCCCCGTTGCCGAAGGGCAAGCAGGAGGCGTCGGTCCTGGGCGGGATGGACGTCATCATCCTCGAGCAGTCGAAGCACAAGGCTGAGGCGGCGAAGTTCTTGGAGTTCTGGATGCGTGACGACATCCAGCTCGACTGGGCCAAGTCGCTCGGCTTCCTGCCGGTCCGCAAGTCGCTCTACGGCGACCCGTTCTTCAAGTCCGATCCGTTCATCCAGGCCTTCTCCCAGCAGCTCGAGGTCGCCCGGTCGCGCCCGACGATCGCCCAGGCAGGCGAGATCGACGACCTCTTCGGTAAGGCGGTCCAGGCGGCTCTGTCTGGCGCGATGACGCCGCAGGAGGCGCTGGACGGCGCGGCCGCCAAAGCGACCGAGGTCCTGGCCGGATCGTAGGCTCAACCCTGCGTCCTGGCGTCGTTGAGCCGACCGCTACCCTGGCGGTCGGCTCAGCATTCCAGGCAAGAGCCGGTCGAGAGAACCCACCATGGCGGCAATCGTGGCCGGGACTCAAGTCAGCAGGCGAGAAGGGCGCATCTCTTCGATCTTGCGCGATGCGCGGCGAGGGCGGCTTGGCTATCTCTTCATCCTGCCGGCGTCGCTCGTCCTGGCCCTGGTCGTGGTCTATCCGCTCGTCAGCCTGGTCTGGATTAGCCTTCATCGAGTCGAGCCGCTCCGGGGACCAGCTCAGCCGTTCATCGGCCTCGACAACTACAGCCGGCTTCTTCGCGACGGCGAGCTGCTTGGCTCCCTCGGCCAGACGCTGGTCTGGACCGCAGGCTCGGTCGTGCTCCAGTTCGCTCTCGGCCTCGTTGCCGCGGTCATCCTGAACGAGTCGTTCCGCGGTCGCGGCATCGCCCGGGCGCTCCTCCTCCTGCCCTGGGCGATGCCCGCGATCGCCGGAGCCTTCGCCTGGAAGTGGCTCTACCACGCGCAATACGGACTCCTCAACGAGATCCTCACCGGGCTCGGGGTTGTGGAGCGCGGCATCAACTGGCTGGGCGACCCTGCTACCGCGATGGCCGCGGCGATCGTCACGAATACCTGGCGCGGCTTCCCGTTCATGATGCTCATGCTGCTCGCCGCCATGCAGGCGATCCCGCGCGAGCTGTACGAGGCGTCGGCGGTCGACGGGGCGTCATTCGGCCGGCAGCTCCGCCACGTGACGCTGCCGCTCGTCCGACCGGTCGTCTTCGTGGTCACCCTCCTCGCCGGGATCTGGACGTTCAACAACTTCACCTACATCTACGTCCTGACGGGCGGCGGCCCGGCGGGTCGGACGGAGATCCTCATCACCTACGTCTACCGCAACGGCTTCGAGTACTTCCGGTTCGGCTACGCGGCCGCGCTCTCGATCGTCCTGTTCGGGCTCGTCGTCGTCTTCAGCGCGCTCTACGTCCGGCTCATGGCCCGACGCGGCGCGTTCGGCGACTAAGGGCGCAACCGTGGTCAGCCTCTTCGATCGCCCCCTCGCGCGGCTGGTGGCATTGGGCGCCATCGCCGGTCTGGTCGTGTTCGCCGTCGTGCCGTTTGCCTTCATCGCCACGACGGCGTTCAAGTCGCTCGGCGAGATCTACGCGAGCCCGCCGGTCTGGATACCCCCGCAGCCGACGCTCGACAACTTCGAGTACGTCCTCGGTCGAGGCGCGTTCGACGTGTATCTGCGGAACAGCGTGCTCGTAGCCCTCGGCACCACGGCGCTGTCACTCGCTGTTTGCGTCCTCGCCGGGTACGGCTTCTCTCGTTTCCGTTTCCCCGGCCGCGGTCCCGCCCTGTTCGCGTTCCTCATGGTCCAGATGTTCCCGAGCGTGCTCCTCATCATCCCGCTCTTCCAGGTGATGAGAGGTCTCGGCCTCATGGATTCGCTCGGCGCCCTCGTGCTGGCGGACACGACCTTTGCCATCCCGCTCTGCACCTGGCTGCTCAAGGGCTTCTTCGACCAGATCCCCCCGGAGCTCGAGGAGGCGGCCCAGATCGACGGTGCCTCTCGCCTCGGAGCCCTGCGTCGGGTGACCCTGCCGCTCGCCGTGCCGGGGATCGCGGCGGCCGGGATCTTCGTGTTCATCGCCGCCTGGGACGAGTTCGTCTTCGCCCTCACGTTCACCTCGAGCGACGAGAGCCGAACTCTGCCGATCGCGATCAGCCGCTTCATCACGTCGTACGAGATCCAGTGGAACCACATGGCCGCGGCGACGGTGCTCGTGACGGTGCCTGTCGTCGTGCTCTTCCTGGTCGTCCAGCGCCACCTGGCCCAGGGACTTCTCAGTGGAGCGACGAAGGGATGAGGGCGTTGCAGCGTGCTAGTGAGATAGAGATCGTCGACGGTGTCGCCCGGATCGACAGCCGCCCGGTCTACCTCAGCAGCGTCGACTACCCGTACTACCGCGACGACCCCGAACACTGGGCGGGCCGGCTGGACGCCCTCGGCGCGATGGGTCACCGTTTCGTAACCAGCTACGTGCCGTGGCGCCACCACGAACTCGAACTCGACGGCGAGCGACGGTTCGACTTCACCGGCGAGACCCGGGCGAGCCGAGACGTCTCTGGGTTCCTCCAGCTGGCCGCGGAGCGGGGGCTCGGCATCATCCTGAAGCCTGGCCCGTTCGTCCACGCCGAACTCAACTACGGCGGCCTGCCCGATTTCGTCTGTCCCGCCCGGCGGCCCGATATCGAGCCGATGCTGGCGGCCGACGGCCGCCCGGTCTCGTGGGGTGGAGGAGCCCGGATCGGCGGTCGACGCGAACTGGAGCCTTGGCCGTTGCCGGCTCCGTTCGATCCGGTCTTCTCGGCCGAGGTCGAGGCCTGGTACGCGGCCGTTCGACGCGAGCTGCTCGAGGCGTTCGGCGGGAAGCATGGACCGATCGTGCTCATCCAGCTCGGCAACGAGGGCATCTACTCGAATGGCCAGCACGCCCCATGGGCGTACGACTACAGCCGCTCGAGTATCGCCTTCTACCGGCGTTGGCTGGCCGAGCGCTACGGCGACCTGGACAGCTACCGCCGGCTCGTCGGCGCGGTGACGTCGTGGGAGGCGATCGAACCGCCACGCGCCTGGCGGCGACCGGCGCGGCTGGGGGACGTGTTGCCGTACCGAGACTGGTCGGCCTACCAGGCGGCCTACATGGCCGAGCTGTTTCGCCGCCTCAAAGCTTGGCTGAGCACGACGCTGCCGTGCTTCGTGAACGTCAACCCACCGCTGGCGGAGCCGTACGGTATTGATGCCTGGCTCAGCCGCATCGATCCGGACCGTTGGCCGGACGTCCATTACGGATTCACGGACTGGATCGGCGTGGCGATGGACGACGCCGGCGTCGTCGATCGCTACGAGGTCATGGTCCGCAGGGCGCGCGGACCGAACCTCGAGGAGAACTGGGGCCTCTCGGACCTCTACGACGGAGCTTACGCGGCCGACGCGGTGCCCTTCCACCAGACGCTCCTGGCCGCGGCGCTCGGCGGCACCGGTCACAACGTCTATCCGGGCGTCCGAACAACAGCGTGGGAGGACGACCTCGACCGCCTCCACGATAAGCCGTATGCGCCCACGGCGCCGATTACCGAGTCGGGCGCGCCTAGCAGTCGGGCGGGGACGGCCGCGCTCCTTAACAGCTACTTCGAGCGGTACGGCGCCGAGTTGCTCGAGTGCCGGGCGGCGGCCGACGTGGCGATCGGGCTCTATCTCCCGTATGCGCAGGTCGGGGCCTGGCTCGAAGAGGCGGATGGCTCGGAGGCGCTCGGGTTGATGTCGCCGGGCCGGATCGTGGCGTCGGCGTTGCGGCAGCTCCGTGCCGCCCACATCGGCGTCGATCTCATCAATCTCGAGGCGTGCGCCGATGCCGACCTCGACCGCTACCGCGTCATCCTCGTGCCCGGCGGCCCGTTCATGGCCCGTGACGTCCAGGAGTGCCTTGCCCGCGCGAGCGACGATCGTCGAGTCGTGCTCGTCGGGCGGCGTCCCGAGCTGGACGAGCGACTCGAGCCGTGCGCGCTGCTCGGCCCAGATCGCACCACCCTGCTGAATCGCGATTCCGTCCTGGGTGGTGAGCTGGTCGCCCACCTGTCGAGTCTTGGTGCGGCCCCGGCGGTGCGCACCGCGAGTTCGGCGACGAGCTGGCTCTGGGTTCATCCGGATCGGGACGTCGCCCACCTGTTCGTGTTGACCCCGTCGGGCGCGGGCGGCTCGATCGAGCTCGAGATCGACGTTCGACAGGGCAGCCACCGCGTGTCCCTGCCGCTTCCGGGCGGATCGGGCGCGATCGTCCGAATCGTCGACGGCCGCCTCGGGGGGTTCCTTCTGAAGGGCCGCAATGAGCGCAGCGCCGAAGAGGTCGTTCCGGTCTGCCAGGTTGGTGAGGATCGCGTGGCGGCTGACCGCCCCTGCGACCTGCTGGTGCACGTCGATGGAGGCGATCTCGACGCCTGGGCGGAAGGGGCCGGCGAGGATCCGGTGACCGTGACTCGGCGCGACCGGGCGGTGACAGCAAGATCGATCCAGACGTGACAGGGTGGCCCGACGAGCGCGTGACGATCGAGGAGGGCGAGCTTCGCCTCGGTCCGCGACGCGTTCCGCTCCTGAGCGGCGAAGTCCACTTCTTTCGGGCGGATCCGGAGCACTGGGATCGCATTCTCGCCAGTGCCGCGGACGCCGGCCTGCCGATCGTCTCGACCTATGTCTCGTGGCGTCGGCACGAGGCCCGGCCCGGAGCCGTGGACCTCACCGGAGCCAACGACCCGAGGCTCGACCTCCGCCGCTTCGTCGAGCGATGCGCCGCCCATGGCCTCCTCGTGCACCTCAAGCCCGGGCCGTGGATCTGCGCCGAGGAGGAGAAGGGCGGCTACCCCGACTGGCTGCTCGAGAATCGCGACCTTTGGGCGCTCGACGCGGCCGGCCAGCCGGTCCTCGGCTACAACCCACCCTGGCAGCACCGCGTGCCGTCGTATCTCCATCCGCGCTACCTGGCTCATGTCCGCCGCTGGCTCCGGGTGGTCGATCGCCGCCTCGCGGGCCTCTTCTACCCGGACGGGCCGATCGTCCTCGTCCAGCTCGACAACGAGCCGAGCTACGCCTTCCGCGACACGACGTTTGGGTTCGACTACCACCCGGTCATCATCGAGCGCTACCGCCGATGGCTCCTGCAGCGTTACGGGTCGCTTGGCGCGATCGAAGATGCGTGGGGCTCGCCGGTCGCGACCGCGCAGGCGCTGGAGCCGCCTCGCGGACCGAAGCACGAGCCGTCCCCCTACGGGCTCGACTGGATCGAGTTTCGCGAGTGGCTCATTGCAGAATACCTCAGGCGGCTGCGGCGCTACCACGAGACGGCCGGCGTGGGCGGCGCCCTCTTCACCGCCAACTACAACGATCACCCGATCGCCTCGGTACCCCAGGACAGCTGGCGGATCGCTCGAGCGATCGGCGGCACCGGCGGCCCCGACCTCTACTACGTTCCGCCGCTCACGCGCTCGGACGTCGAGCGGTTGGCGAGGACGGTCGCGATCGCCCGGGCCCACGATCCGGCGCTCCCCTGGGCGCCCGAGGTCCAAGCCGGCGTCTGGCGGACGCCGGGCGACCCGACCCTCGAGCCGACGACCGACGAACTCGAGTTCTGGTGGCTGGCGGCGATCGCCTTCGGGCTCCGCGGGCTGAACCTGTACATGTTGGCAGACCGGGAGAAGTGGGCGAAAGCGCCGCTTCGCGTAGATGGCTCGCATGGTCCCCTGTGGCCGGCCGTCGAGCGCCTTTCTGCTCTGATCCAGGCAATCCCGAGCTGGGGCAGACTCGCGCCCGTGTCGCCGGTGGCGCTCTATCGAGACCAGGTTTCGTGGAGGGGCAGCTATGCGGTCTCGGGGTCGGCAGGCGTCTCGCCGAACGGCAGTGGCGATCCCGCGGCCAACTGGAACCGCGCATTCGGCCTGCTCCTCCGAACGGGCTACTTCCCAGCCGTTTGGGACAGCCGGTCGGACGCGCCGCCTGGGACGCGGGCGGTGATCGTTGCCAGTCCCTCGGCCCTGGGCTCCGTCCGATCGACGCAGCTCCGGCGGTTCGCCGAGCGCGGCGGGCTGATCATCGAGGTTGAACCTCGAGGGAGAGTGCGCGGACACGCATCGCGCGAGCCGAGGCTTCCACAAGCGGAACGTGTCAGCTCAACTGACCTACTACCCGCTGTCCTGGGTCGAGTCGACATCGCGCCGCCGGTCACTGTCGATGACCGGGACACCGTGGCGGTGCTAGCTCGGGTGGACCAAGACGAGGTCCTCTTCCTCGTTCGCTGTGCGAGCGAACGAGCGACCATCTCGGTCCGAGTTAATGGGGGACCGCGGAGCCTGATGCCCATGGATTCTGGGAGTTCGGACGATTCGAGCCGGCACAGCGCTACATCTCCCATTTACATGCCAGGGCGAGTGGTCCGAGTGTTCCGCGTCGGGGACTCCAACTAGACCACCAAGTCTTGTGGCTCCCGGGAGTCCGCGGTCACCCGTTCCCGGCGGCGAGGGGATCCTCCTCATCGCGTCCGCCTTCGTCACGCCTGCTCCGTCCGGGAAGAGCGGCTTGAGCTGGCTCTCCTCGTGGGTGTAGCCGTCGAGCGTGCTCAACAGGAGCGCCGCCCGGTGTTGCGGTTCGAGGTGGCCGAGGGCGATCCACAGGTCGGGCTCGGAGGACATGGCCCAGCTCGGTTCCTCGCTCGGCGTTCTCGCGGGTATCCGTCGCCGCCGCCGCAGCTCGTTGAACGCCAGGCGGAGCCCGATCGTGTAGAATCAGGTCCGGGCGTCCCCGCCGGAGAACCGGTGTCGCTGCTCGAGCGCTCTGGCGAAGGCGGCTTGTGCCACGTCCTCCGCCTCGCTCGCATCACGCAGGATGAGCGCGAGCCGACGCGTCAGGGCCGGATAGGAAGCGAGGAGATCGGCCTCCAGGTCGATCACGAGCGGGGTGGCGCGGGCAAGATCCATTGATCCTCCTTCACCCCATTCAACGCGCCAAGGCCGCGGATCCTTGCGCCCTGGTCGCGGATCCGAGGGGCCGGATCCGCGTCGTCGTGATACCCCCCCTCAGCGGGTCGGGCTCGTTGCGGGCTCAAAGACCACTGACTTCACAAGGGCCCTCATTGCGCCGGGTCAGTGGCTGGCGATGCGCTCGGCGAGCGAGCGGCCGGTGGGCGGGCGGCCGGTGGCCTCGGAGCGGCGGTCCAGGCGTGAGATCGCGCCCTGGGTGTAGCGGATGCCGAGCCAGCGGAACGGCTCGACCTCCCAGTTCGGGCTGCGGTGGTTCGCCAGCGGCAGCTCCGTCAGCGGGCTCCGACTGCCCGTGATGAGGTCGGCCAGCGTGCGCCCGGCCAGGTTCGCCGTCGAGACCCCGTGGCCGACGTAGCCACGGGCCGTCGCGATCCCGCTCCGTGGGTCGAAGGCGAAGCTCGGGTGCCAGTCGCGCGGCATCC
>CAZVPS010000041.1:2745-13507 GCA_964629105.1 uncultured Anaerolineaceae bacterium | reverse complement strand
TCTTCTTCCCGCAGGGCAACTTCATGTTCGACCCGCGCACGCAGCGGCTCGTCCAGCTGTTCCCCGGTCAGTTCTGGACCGAGACGGCGATCGGCATCGCGGTCGTCGGCCTGGGGCTGGCTGCCCTCGTCACGCTCCTCGCCCGTCGACGAGCGGCCCAGCTGGGGCGCTGACCGCCGACGGCCGGATCTGCTCGGGTCCCTACGGCCTGCCCTGCGTCGCAAGATGGCTTCGCCGCCATGAGAATCGGCGCGACTCGGTCCGGAGACGGAGAAGCCACTGGCGGGCGATGGCGTACGCGCCGAGGGTGACGAGGAAGATCGCGCCGTCCGCGCCGGCGACGGGGTTGAAGACCGCCACGGTGCTGACGATGCCGAGGACCAGGCCGACGCCGGACTCCAGGAGCTGCGTCGGGATGCGCCGAGCACCCGCGCGGCGATCCGAGGACCACACGCCCCAGCGGGAGGTGGTGCAGCGACCGGCGCAGCAGCCGGTCACGAAGCACCCGACGCGGCCGATCGCGACGGCGAAGAAGATGCCCGGTGCGGTCGCATCGAGGTAGGTGCCGATCGGCACGTTGAGCGCCAGCAACGCGATGATCGCCACGGCCGGCGCGACGACGAGGAACCCGTCGACTGACCAGCCCTGGCCGAGCGTCTCGCGCCATGGGCGCGCCTTCATCGCCATGTACCACGCCTTCGCGCCGACGAGGCCGGCGACGAGGGCGATGGCGGTCACGAGCAACCCGCGCCCGACGGACACGTCCCGTTGGGCCAGGATTGCCCCCTGCGAGACGACCGCGACGATGATCCCGATGATGGCGAGGGCGGTGAAGGCCCCGGGCAGCACCGCCGGTGACGTCGCCAGCGGCGCCAGGAGGGCCCAGCGCGTCTTCACCGGGACGGTGGGCGCTTCCGAGAGAGTCCATCGGCGCCACGACCAGGCAGCGCGCGGCAGGGGGACCCGCGAGCGTACTCGACCGTCGAAGGGCCGGACCCCGGCTCGGTCTGGCGGCCCGACCAGTTCCGCGGTCACTTCCCACTCGCCCTGCTTGACGCCGTAGACCCAGGTCGTGAGCGAGACGGGGCCCGTGCCCGGGACGACGCCGTCGACGGTCTCTTCCTGCGCGAACGTGTCCCCTGGTCCGAGTCTGCCGCTGGCGCCGACGCGACGGCCGGTCAACCGCACGGTGGCGGTGTACGGCGCACCGTGATCCCCGGAATCGAACCGATGGCTGACGACAAGCGCCTGCGGGTCGGTGGTCTCCGACGCCGACCGCGGCGCGACGGACGGCTGGCCGCCTCGCCCGGCGCGCCGCTCGGCCGTGGGGACGGTCGCGCCCACAGCATGTCCCGGTTTCGTCCTCGCATTCCGCGCCGCGCCGGGCGCCTTTCGTCGTCCCACCAGCTGCCGACCATTCCTCTCTGCTGCTTCCTCGCCCGGCCCGCTGCCGCCCGTCCGCCCAGGCGCCCGTTGCGTGGAGGCGAGGCTTGGTAATACTACATCAGTGTCGCAGTTGGCCTGTTCGGCCGTCGCGACGAGCGCGAGAGCGACTCCGCCGGGGCGATCGAGTCCGCGCGCTCAGTGGGTCAGTGCTCATGTTCGAAGGCGCTGCCCCCGTCGTGGTCGAGCCACCGGGTGGGCTCGTCGCCGAAGATGCTGGCGCAGGCTGGGTCGCAGAAGTAGTACGCCTTCCCGTCGTATACGACCTGGACGGCGCGGTCGCGGTCGATCGTCATCCCGCACACTGGATCGATGACGCTGGTTCCGGTCTCGAACATTCCGTTCTCCTTTCGCGTGGACGCCTTTCGATGGAGCCGACTGGGGCGGACGCTCGTCGGCGCCTCCGACCAGGCTCGCTGGGCTTCCCTCTCATCGACGAGGTGGTCGAGACTTCCGAGGAACTCGGCGCGGCAACCGCGCGAGCAGAAGTTGTACGTCTGGCCGTCCTGCTCGGCGCTGACCGCACGCTCGCGCTCTACGGACATGCCGCAGACCGGATCGGTCGCCATCGCGACGATGTCCCGGAAGGCGCCGTCCTCGAGCCAGAGCACGCGGTCCGCGATGTCGCGGATCCGCTGGTCGTGGCTGACGATGACGACGCTCCGGCCCTGCTCCTTTGCGATGTGCCGGAGGAGCCGCATGATCTCGTGGCCGATCTTCGAGTCGAGGTTGGCCGTCGGCTCATCGGCGAGGATCACCGCCGGGTCGTTGATCAGGGCGCGCGCGATGGCGACACGCTGCTTCTCGCCGCCCGACAGCTTCTCGGGCAGGAAGTCAAGGCGAGCGCCGAGGCCAAGGTCCGTCAGCAGGGAGGTCGCCCGCTCCCTGGCCGCCGACCGCGTCAGCCCGGCCAGCTCCGCGACGAGCGCCACGTTCTCGAGGGCCGACAGCGCGGACAGCAGGTTGAAGTCCTGGAAGATGAAGCCGAACCGGCGGAGGCGGATGTCCGGCAGCCTGCCCTCGGACAGGTCCGAGATCGCGATCCCGTCGACGTGGATCGAACCGTGGGTCGGTTTGAGCAGGGCCCCCATCATCGAGAGCAGCGTGGTCTTGCCCGAGCCGGACGGACCCATGATCAGGACGATCTCACCGGGCTCCACGGCGAGACTCACGCCGCGGACCGCGTCGACGACCGCCACGCCCTCGCCGAAGCGCTTCGTGACGTCGCGCACCTCCAGGGCCGGGGTGGTCATGTGGCGGCTCCTCTCCTGAAGACGACCGCCGGATCGAGGTTTGCGACCTGCCGGATCGGCAGGATCGCGGCGAGTCCGGCGATGACCGCCGCGAACAGCCCGACCTTGAGGAGCGAGGCGGCGCCGATGGACAGCTCGAGCGGGAGGCCCGTCCGCGGGATCACGAACGCGAGCAGCCCGGTGAAGACGAGACCCGCGGCGAAGCCGATGGCTACGCTTATGAGCGCCTGGACGAGGACGACGCGGTACAGCACCCGATTCCGGGCACCGAGGGCCTTCAGGACGCCGTACTCGCGGCGTCGGGCGAGCGTCGCCACGTAGACCGTCAACGCGACGACCGCAAGGGCGACCGCGAAGCCGGCGATGTTCATGATCGCGATGACGTCCGCGCTCATGTCGGTGACGAGCCGGCGCTCCTCGGCGGAGAACTCGGCGCGTGTCAGCGCCGTCACGCCCGCGACCGAGCGCTCGATCGCTGCCGCGACGGCTGCGGACGACGCGTCGGCGGCGACCCGAACGAGGACGAAGCTGACGACGGGCGCATCGCCCCGCATGGCGCGGAAGTCGTCGAACGGCACGAAGGCGACGGAGTTCACGAGGCTGGCCGTCCCCTGCGAGAGGCCGACGACCCGCGCGGTGTCACCCAGGACGGTGACGGTACCGCCGATGGTCACGCCGGCCTTCCGGGCGAATCCCCCGTCGACGATGATCTCGCCGGGACCGACTCGATCGGACCCTTCGACGATCTCCCCGGCGCCGCCCATCGACGCATCTCCCGGCAGGCCGATGACGTAGGCGACCGCTCGCTCGTCGCCGGCGCCGATCGTGTCGGTCGAGTAGAGGATCGGCGTCGCCTCCGCCACGTCGTCCACGACCCGGATCCTGTCGGTCACGGCATCCGGCAGCCAGGACGCCACCATGTGAAGGTTCCGCACCCCGGCCTGGGCCACCCAGACGTCGGCGCCGGCGCGATCGATGTAGGTTGTCAGCTGGTTCGCGACCCCGGCATAGATGGCGTCGAGCGCCAGCGTGAGCGACAGCGCCAGCGCCACGCCGCCGACCGACGCGAGCATCCGGACCCGGTTGCGGGCCAGGTTCCGCCGGGCCAGCAGGGCCGCACTCATCCGCGGAAGACCTCCGCCGGCTCGAGGCGCGCGATCGTCTGTGCCGGGATCAGCGCGGCCAGCACGGCAATCACGAGGCTGCTCGCCAGGACGCCGAGGATGGCCGCCGGTTCAATCGCGACGAGGAACTGCGGACGCCAGGCCGTCAGGGTGGCGCCAGCGGCCAAGGCAAGGCCAACACCGGCGACGGCGCCGGTGGTCGCGGCGATGAGCGCCTGGCTCGTCACGACCCCGTAGAGGGTCCGGTTTCGAGCGCCGATCGCCTTCACCACCCCGTATTCGCGGCGCCGCTCGACCGTGGCGGTGTAGATCACGAGGCCGACGATGAGAACCCCGACGGCGAACGCGATCACGACCATGAGCCCGATCGGCGCGTCATAGACACGGGCCAGCAGCCTGCGATCGTTGGCGATCAGCTCGGACTTCAGGCGGGTCTCCACCGTCGGCGCGCCCAACTGGTCGCGGAGTTCCTCGGGCGTGACGCCGGGCGCTGGGCTGACGAGCAGGAAGCTGCGAAGGCCCGGCGCGCGGAGCAGCGACTCGAGCGTCGTGATCCGGGCGAAGGCGACCGATCCCGCCCAGAAGGTCGTCTCGTCGGAGAAGCCGACGATGAGCGCGTCTCGATCGAGGACCCGGACCAGGTCGCCGATCGCAATGTCGTGCTGGCGGGCCGTCGTCCGGTCGATCACGAGCTCGTCGTCGGCCGCGGGTTCGCGACCCTCGACGAGCTTCCACGGTCCACCACCCCACGCCGGATCGTAGCCGATGAGGAAGAAGCCGACCTTTCGTCCGTGACGCTCGAAGATCACGAACTGGGACACAACCGGGACCACCCGTTCCACCCCGTTCGCGCCACGGACCGCGTCCTCGATGCCCTGGGGAAGGACCGAGCTCGTGCCGAGGAATTCCCGGATGCCACGCTCGGCGACCACCACCGTGCCCGGTGTGTTGTCGAGGTACGCGGAGGCCTGTCGGTAGACGCCGGCGCGGTATCCGGCGAGCAGGAGGATCAGGCCAACGGAGACCGCGACGCCGGCGACGCTGAGGGCGAAGCGCGTCCGGTCCCGGAACAGGTTTCGCCGGGCGAGCAGCACGGTCTCACGCCTCCACGGGGCGTCCGGGGCGATAGCCCGCCCGCTCGATGGCGCGCGCGAGCGTCCAGGGATCCGTCTCGGTCGCGTCGTAGTCGACGCAGGCTGTCTCCGTCGCCGGGTTCACGTAGACCCCGAGCACACCGTCGGTCGCGGCGAGCTCCCGCTCGATCGTGGTCGCGCCGGCCCCGCCACAGCCAAGGCCGTGGATGGGGATTCGCAGACGCCGCTTGGGATCCATGGCGACAGCCTCACCCGGCTGGATGAGTCGCAGATGAGGCCCGCCTGAGAGATTCCTGTGACCGCCCGCGCGTACCGTCGGCCGGGCCGATCCTTTCTCAGTGGAGCGGCCGAGGGCCCAGGCGCCAGATCTCGTCGGGAACGGCCATCCGCTGCTGGAGTCGGCGGAACAGCTCGATCAGGTAGGCGACGCGCTCGTCCGCCTGACGGAATGACTCGGTCCCGGGCGGCGACATCCGGCGACGCGCGACGGCTTCGTGCATCTGTTCCGCGAGGATCTCGAGCGCGGTGCGAAGGTCGCCGGTCGCTCGTCCATTGAAGCCCGAGGCGGTCGAGCGCCCCGCGTCGTCGGCGGCGGCCATGGCCGCCGCCGACGGTTGGTCAGTCGTGACAGGGTCAAGAAGGTTCATGCAGGTCAATAGAGCACCGGATCCTGAGATCGGGATGAGTGGTTGGTGCGGAGCGGCTGAGAAACGCGTGGTTGGGCCCGGACGCCCGGGCCCAACCAGTCGATCTGGCGCGGGCGCATCAGCGCGCCGCCCCCGGTCACGAGCGACGTGCGAGGTGCTGGAGCAGGTCGGTTCTGGTCACGATCCCGGCCGGTTCTCCGGTCGAGATCGCGACCAGGGCGGGCACAGCTCCCGAGAGCGCTGTGACCGCCTCGTCGAGCGTCGCGCTGACGTCGATGAGCGGGAGCGGCGCGTCCATGACCTCGCCGATCGTCCGCTTGACGACCGCCGGGTCCCGATAGACGCGGTCGAGGATGCCCTTCTCGCTGATCGAGCCGACGAAGCCCGGCACCCTGGTTCCCTCCGGGTCCTCTGATACCGGGGCCTGGCTGATCCCGTGCTCTTCGAGGGTCGCGATGACGTCCCCGACCAGGTCCGTGGTTCGCGCCACGACGAGCGCGGGCAGATCCGCCCGGCCGTGGAGCCCCTCCAGGACGTCCCCGACGCGGTCGGCCGACGCAGCGCTCGCCAGCAAACCGTGTTCGCGCATCCACTCGTCGTTGTAGAGCTTGGAGAGATAGGAGCGCCCGCCGTCAGGCAGGATGACGACGATCACGGCGTCGGACCGTCCCTCGTCCGTGAGCTCCGCTGCGACCGCGAGTGCGGCGACCATCGCGGTCCCGCAGGACTCGCCGGCCAGGATCCCTTCCTCCCGGGTGATCCGACGGGCCATCGCGAAGGCGTCCCGATCGGAGACCCGGACCCATCGGTCGACCACGCCCGGATCGAACGTCGTCGGGAAGAAGTCCTCGCCGATGCCCTCGGTCAGGTAGGGCCGAGCGACGTCGCCGGAGAGGACGCTGCCCTCGGGATCGGCGCCGACGACGACGAGGTCGGTTCGGTGGCGGCGCAGGAAGTGGCCCGTGCCCGAGATGGTGCCCCCCGTGCCGGCACTTGCCACGAGATGGGTGATCCGTCCGCCGGTCTGGTCCCAGATCTCCGGCCCGGTCGTCGCCTCGTGAGCGGCCGGGTTGGCCGGATTCCAGTACTGCCCGGGCGAGAACGCGCCCGGGATGTCACGCGCCAGGCGACGGGCGACCGAGTAGTACGACTCGGGCGACTCGGGCGCCACGTCGGTCGGGCAGACGATGACGTCGGCTCCGTAGGCCCGCAGGAGCGCCTGCTTCTCGGCGGACTGCTTGTCGGCCATCA
Source organism: uncultured Anaerolineaceae bacterium (assembly GCA_964629105.1). Taxonomy (GTDB): domain Bacteria; phylum Chloroflexota; class Limnocylindria; order Limnocylindrales; family CSP1-4; genus CTSoil-043. Next base: position 6,695 of record CAZVPS010000041.1, on the reverse strand, counting down.
CGAAGATGCAGCGGTAGCCGCGCAACGCGGCGGCGATCGCCAGCCCATGGCCCGTGTTGCCGCTGGTCGGCTCGATGATCGTGCCACCCGGCCGGAGCAGGCCGGCCTCCTCGGCCGCCTGGATCATCGGCAGCCCGATCCGGTCCTTGACCGAGCCGCCGGGGTTGAGCATCTCGAGCTTGGCGAGGACGAGCGGCTGGCGCTCGATCGGGCCGAGGTCTCGGGTGAGGCGCGAGATGCGCACGAGCGGGGTGTGCCCCACGAGGTCCAGGATCGAGTCCGCATACGTCAGCGGTCGGTCCTCGGGAGGCGCGGCGTGCTGGAGGCGGCCGCGAGGCGGCGCGGCGGACGAGATAGCGGTCATGGCAGTGTCCATTCCTGTGTGCGAGTGCGCGGCCATGGTTCAGTCTGGCCGTGTCGACCCCGGGGCCCGATTCGTCGGTGCCCGGTGGCCCGAACCGGCCGCCGTCTCATGGTCGCTTGCCCCGATCAGGGCGCGGCGCTCCACGTCGGTTCCGCGTGGACAGACGGGCGCGGCCCAGGATCCAGCAGCAGCCCCGCGCCCCGCCGTCAGGCGGCGCGGGGCTCCGGACACGCGCACGCGCGGGGGGTCGCCAAGATCCACGCGGGCTCGGTGACTCGCCGTGAACGGGGCGTGAGCTGGTGCGCAGGAGACCGGTCTGGCAACTGCATCATGGTCCTCAAAGCGTACTCGCTCGATCGATCACGGCGCACGCTCGCCGAGCCAGCAGCAGCTGCCGGGCGATCACCACGATACCGAGCACGTTCATCGCGACCCCGAGCACGAGGAGCGGCGTCTTGTACGCATTGAGGAAGACCGCCGCCGCGGACAGCCCAAGGAGCGGCAGGAGGTCGACCAGGTGATGAGCGCAGCAGGCGAGCATCGCGGCCGCGCTCGTTCCCGTGCCGGCGGCCGTGACCGCAGCGGCGGACCGATGGCGGCGATCGACACGGCGCAACTCGGTGAACAGGGCCACCTGGATGCCGAAGCCAGCCGCGATCAGACCGACGAACGGAGCGTCGGTGACGAGCTGCGCGATGGCGTGGTCGACTCCCTGGGCCAGGCTGATGATCGCCAGGTAGATGCCCAGGAGGATGGCCGCACCAATGAGTCCCGCCGCGACCGACCGCCGGTCGATGGGCAGTCCGACCTTCGCGGGCCGCGCGATCGCGCTCACGGACTGAGCTCCCAGCGAAGGGTCCGCTCGGGCACGTCGCCGACGCCGACGAGGACAAGCTCCACCCACCGCGCTTCGGCGAAGAACGCAGCGTCGTCGCCCTGGAACGTCAGCGCCCCCTGGCGGTGGTGGCCGCCCTTCGGGGCCGCCCACGGCGCGGCGACGAGCGTGTCGCCCCGGTCGTTGCGGAGCGTGGCGTCGGACAGGTCAAGGGGGTCGAGGTCGACGGAGTGCGTGTCGAGCGTCAGGTCGAAGGTGGCGCCGGCAGCTGGCCCGCCCCACGCGGCCTCAACGGTGATGGTCCCTGCCTCGTCACGCTGCGTGCGGGGTGTCGCCTCGCCCGGGGAAGGCAAGGCCGCACCGGTGGCGGGGACGGTCGAGGGCCCGGCGGCGCAGCCGGCGACCGCGCCGACGACCAGCATGCCGGCAACCAGGGAGCGGGTCTTCGCGTGCATGGCCGGAACCTGACGTCGTTGCCTGAGACGCGGATGAGTGCGCCGTGAGAACTCGTCCCACGGAACAACGCCGGCTCGAATCCCAAGCCGGCGTTGCCTGCGGTCGTCAGCGATCCTGATCAGACCGCCGGTGCATCGACTGCATGAGCGCCGGGTCGCAGGTCCCGTCGCGCTCCATGGTGGCGTGCATTGCGGCCATATCCTCGGCGTCCATGCCCTGGCCGCCCGTCATGCCGCCCTGGCCGCCCATCATGCCGCCCTGCGTTCCCGTGGCCGGCGAGGGGGACGGCGCGGAGGTCGGGTCCTGGGCCAACGCGAGGCCCGCGGTACCCAGGAGCAAGACGCTGCCCAGGATCGTCCCGGCGAGCAGGCTGGTTCGCTTCGTGGTCATCGGTCGAGTTCCTTTCTGTTTGAACGTGACAGTCAACTACACGCCGAGCAGGCGCCGTGCCTGCTCGTACTCCGCTTCCGTGATCTCGCCGCGCGCAAACCGGACCCGGAGAACCTAGGCGGCATCCTGGGTCGCCGAGCGATCGCGGTTCGGACCCGCGGACGCGACGGCCCAGACGACCGCCACGAGCAGGACGACCCCAAGGATCATCCACAGCCATCCGCCGAGGCCCATGCCCCAGTCCCATCCAGCCATCATCGAGAGTGCCTCCTGTTGTTCGTCGCTTCCGTTTGATCCAGACGCTACCGGGCCGACCTGAAGGCTCGGCCACCGACTCGATCAGGTTCTCGTCAAGCCGGGGCGGCACCACTCCCGCCGGCCTCAGCGAGGGGCCGCACAACCTCCAGGTCGCGCCCGACGGAACGGCGGTATGAGACGGGGAAGGGTGCCACGGGGTCGTGATCGACCCGTCGAGCCGCCTCGCCTGCGTCACGAACATCTACGGCGACATCGTGTCCGTGATCGACATCGAGGCGCGGAAGGTGGTGAGCACCATCGTGAGCGGGGCCGGCCCGAACGGGATCAGCTACTCGCCGATGGCGCCCGCAACGGCTCCGTCGCCCAAGATCGAGCTCGTGCTGTCCGAGAGCATGGATGGGATGGACATGGGCGGCTGACGGCGTCCCGAGCACCGGATCAGGCACGCGGCCGGGCCGGCCGGCCCGCGCCTACGCGCGCGGGAGCTCGATCGCGAAGGTGGCTCCGTGGCCGGGCCCCTTGCTCTCCGCCCAGATCCGACCGCCCATGGCATCGACAAGGGCGCGGGCGATGGCGAGCCCGATGCCGGAACCGCCGAGCGCTCGCGAGCGCGAGGGATCGACGCGGTAGAAACGCTCGAAGACGCGGTCGCGCTGCTCTTCGGTCAGGCCCGGCCCCTGGTCCGCCACGGCAAGCCGGACGCCGTCGTCCGCTACCCGGGCGCTGACGGTGACGCGACTGGCCTCCGGCGAGTAGCGCAGTGCATTGCTCACGAGGCTGTCGAGGACCTGCGCCAGCCGCTCGTGATCGGCGCGGACGTCCGTGACGTCCGGAGCGACGTCCATCCGGATCTCCACCGGCCGCTCCAGCGCCTGGGCGCGGAAGCGGTCAGCGAGCCCCACGAGAAGGGGCTCGACGCTGGCCATCGACATCGGGAGCTGCCGGGCCTCGGCCCGCCACAGGTCCTGCAGGTCGTTGACGAGCCGTGAAAGGCGCGCCGTCTCCGTCCGCAGGAGGTCCCACGTTCGATCCGAGGGCCTGATGACACCGTCCTGCAGGCCCTCGAGGTATCCGTCGACGGTCGCGAGCGGCGTGCGCAGCTCGTGCGCCACGTCGCCGACGAGCTGGAGACGCCGCCGCTCGGTGGATTCGAGGGACTCGGCCATCCGGTTGAACGAGTCGGCGAGGTCGCCGATCTCGTCCTGGGAGGTGACCGCCACGCGCTCCGCGTAGCGACCGTTGGCGATCCGGCGACTGGCCGCCGCCAGGCGCGCGATCGGTCTGGAGACCCGCGACGAGAGCACGATGCTCACGACGACCGCCGCCGCGCCGGCCGCTGTGGCGGCAATGACCAGCGCCGACGCGACCGCATCCTGGAAGGCCTGGCGGATGACCGGCGTCATGATGTCGTCCATCCCGTCGCCCATCGCGTGGTCCATCGCCATGTCGAGAGCGCCCGGCGCCACGATGCCGACCGCTGAGAACAGCGTGATCGTCCCGACCACGACGACGAGCAGGTGGCTCGTGAGCAGCCTGCCGCGCAGCTTCAGGCGACGGTTCATCTCGGACCCCCCTCCCGGAACCGGTAGCCGACCCCGCGAACCGTCTCGATGAAGCGCGGGCGCACGGGATCGTCGCCGAGTTTCC
>CAZVPS010000041.1:0-2645 GCA_964629105.1 uncultured Anaerolineaceae bacterium | reverse complement strand
CGTCGCCCACGTAGTCGACCCCCCAGACCCGGTCGAGCAGCTGCTGGCGCGTGAACACGATCCCCCGCTCGCGGACGAGCGCGACGAGGAGGTCGAACTCGATCGTCGTGAGCGCGACCGGCGCGTCGCCGACCGCGACGGCGTGGCGCCGCGCATCGACCTCGAGCTCCCCGGCCTGCCACGCGTCGCCGGCCTGCGGCCGGTCGGCACGCGGTCGCCGAAGGAGCGCCCGGATGCGCGCCGTCAGCTCCCGCGGCGAGAACGGCTTGACGAGATAGTCGTCGGCACCAATCGAGAGGCCGACGATCCGGTCGACCTCCTCGGCGCGGGCCGTGAGCATGATCACGTAGGCATCCGAGAACGCCCGGGCCTGCCGCAGGACTTCGAACCCGTCAAGCCCGGGCAGCATGACGTCGAGCACCACGACGTCCGGGGCGCGCTGCCGGATCATCTCGAGGCCGGTCGGGCCATCGCGGGCCTCGATCACCTGCATCCCGGCCTCCTCGAGGTAGGTTCGGACGAGCTCGGCGAGTGGCACCTCGTCGTCGACGATCAGGACCCTGGGGGCGTTCATGATCCGCGCACCGGGAGCGTGACCTTCGCCGTCGTTCCCCCGCCGGCTCGATCGACGAGCTCGATCGTCCCGCCGTGGGCCTCGACGATCCAGTGGGCGATCGCCAGGCCGAGACCTGTCCCCGCGGGCCGCATCTCGCGGGCACGGCGGCCGCGATAGAGGCGCTCGAACACGCGCCCGCGGTCCTCCGTGTCGATGCCGATGCCCGTGTCCTCGACACGGACGACCGCCCGATGGTCTCGGATTTCGAGCGCCGCGGACACGCTGCCTCCATCCGGCGTGTAGCGGGCGGCGTTGTCGAGCAGGATTCCGAGCAGCTCGCGGAGCCGATCACGGTCCCCGTCGACGATCGCGGGCTCCACCTTCGTGACGCTCATCCGGACGTGTGACGCCGCCTGGCGCTGCCGGCGCACGGACTCGACGAGGAGCGCGTCGAGCTCGACGCGCGCGAATTCGAGACGGGCACCGGATTCCGCCCTCGCAAGCGAGAGCAGGTCGCCGATGAGCCGGCCCATCCGCTCGGCTTCGTCCCGCGCGTCCGTGAGGATCGCCGACCGCTCCTGGCCCGGGATGTCCGGCCGACGTGCGAGGTCGAGGTTCGCGCGGATGACGGTGAGCGGCGTCCGGAGCTGGTGGGACGCATCCCCAAGGAACCGCTGGAGGGCCTGGTGGTTGTCCTCGAGGGCGACCAGCATCTCGTTGAAGGCGAGTGCGAGCTCGCCGATCTCGTCGCCCGGTCGACCGGCGTCGACGCGAGCCCCGAAATCGCCGGAGAGCGAGATCGCCCGGGCAGTGTCAGTGACCTCCGCGACGGGCTTCAGGGCACGCCCCGCGAGGATCAGGCCGGCGATCAGGGCCAGCGCCACGACCACGACGCCGCCGCCGAGGAGCGCCGCACCCACGGTCGCGAGGAGATCCCGCAGCGGCCCCGCGGTGTCGGCCCACGCCACGTAGCCGACGAGCCGCCCGTCCGGGAGCACGATCGGCTCGACAGTCAGGCGGAGCTCCTCCTCGTCGACCAGGGCGTCGCGAACGTCGTTTGCGTGCTGGCGCGCGAGGGCGATGTCGCTCTCCGTGATGGGCAGCTCGCCCGTGCCGGGCGGCGCCGAGTCGACCAGCTCGGCGCCCGTCGCGTCGAACACGACCACGCGGCCGCCGGTCGCGGCAAACTGGCCGATCAGCCGATCGGTGGGGCGCAGCTGGCCACCGTCGTCGACGTCCTGGGCGAACGCGCCCGCGGCGTGCTCGGCGTTCGCGCGTAGCGACGCGTCGAAGGAGCGTTCGAGCTCACCGCCCAGGACGATGTACATCCCGGCGCCGAACGCGGCGAGGGCCGCGGCGAGCAGCGCCGTGTACAGGAGCGCCAGTCGGGTCCGGATCGGGACCCGGCGCCCGAGGATCGTCACTCGCGCAGCACGTAGCCCGCTCCGCGCACGGTGTGCAGCACGCGCGGCTCGCCGTTCGCCTCGAGCTTGTTGCGAAGGTAGCGAACGTAGACCTCGAGCACGTTGGACTCGCCGTCGAAGTCGTACGCCCAGACGTGCTCCATGATCACGTCGCGGGTGAGCACCTTGCGCGGATGGCGCAGGAACAGCAGGAGCAGGTTGTACTCCGTCGTCGTGAGCTCGATCCGGCGCTCGCCGCGAGCGGCTTCGCGCGCGTCGACGTCCAGTTCGAGGTCGGCGAAGCGGAGGACCTCCCCGGAGGGGGCGGTGCGGCGGCGCAGCAGCGCGTGGACCCGGGCGAGCAGCTCCTCGAAGTTGAAGGGCTTGACGAGGTAGTCGTCCGCGCCGGTCTCGAGGCCCTCGACGCGTTCCTTCACCTCGTCGCGTGCCGTGAGCATGAGGATCGCCACCTCGTCGCCGGCCGAGCGCAGTCGTCGGGTCACCTCGAGCCCGTCGATTCCAGGCATCATCACGTCGAGGATGACGAGGTCCGGCAGGTGCTCTCGCGCCTTCTCCAGGCCTTCCTCGCCGGACGCGGCCTCGACGACACGGTAGCCCTCGTACGCCAGCCCGCGGCGCACGACGGTCCGGATCTTCGGGTCGTCGTCGACGACGAGGATACGGGT
>CAZVPS010000040.1:0-13551 GCA_964629105.1 uncultured Anaerolineaceae bacterium | reverse complement strand
AGCGGATGAAGCAGGTCCTGGAGCCGGCCGGGGCGGCGGCGCTGGCGGCCGTCCTCCACGGGAGGGTGCCGCTCCGCGACGGCGAGCGGGTCTGCGTCGTCTTCTCCGGCGGCAACGTGGACGTCGCGCGGCTCGGGGAGCTCGTCGCCGCGGCCGGTCCCCTGCCGGAAGCCTGAGCCCCGGCGTCCTTCACCAGCGCAGGGCACTGACGATCAGGGATTCTCCCTGGCCAGCTCGGCCTCGGCCAGCTCCGCAGCGCGGCACATGATCGCCACCAGCATTCCCGACTCGTACGCGGCGGCGAGATCTCCCTCCGAGAAGCGGTCACCCCGGACGAACACCGTCAGCATCCGGGCAAGGTCATCAGCCGAGGCTCCCGCGACGAGCGCGGGAGCGGCGAGCAGGCACTGCCCGTCCGGCGAGGCCGACCATTCCATCCAGTCGAAGTCAACGACCCATCCGAATGCGCAGGCGTCGGCGATGAACGCCTCGGCGGCGTCGCTGTAGTGATACCAGGGCATCTGCATGACGCCGTCCGCTTCGGGCGTCACGTCCGCCCAGCCGCCCATCCTGAAGTCCGGCGAAGTGAAGGCCGTCTCGTACTTGGCGAGCGCCTGCAGCCGTTCGACCAGGGACGCGGTCACTACGTCAGCCCGTCGAACATGCCGTCTGCCCAGCCACGGAATACCGCGACGCGCGACCGCCACGCCGCGTCGTCCCAGTCGCGGAGGTCGCGAAGCATCTCCTCGAGGGAGAGGACGTCGGCGAATCCGTAGGTCTTCATCGCTGCGGTTCGGCCCTCGGGCGTGGTGGCGCCCCCGATGATGATCGCGCCAGCGAACTCGGTCGGTCTGCCCTTGACCTTCACCAAGCGGCTCTCCGGATCCTTGGCCATATCGAGGAACCAGCGGAATGCGCGACCGCCTGCGTGGTGCTCGACTTGGGAGGCCACGCCATCAGCGGACCGGTCGAGACGGAGGTACCGGTGACCCTCGAAGGCGAGCTCGGCGCAGAGGTGCTATCCAGACTCTGGCGGCGGAGCTGGAGAAGCGCGTCGGGGCCCTTCAGGGGATTGGGGTCGCCGGCTCGACTACCTCTGCCTCCGCTCCATGCGGGAGCTGCACGCCAGCACCGCCGGCGAGATCTCGTTCACCGGGCAGCCGCCCCGGCCCGGGAACATCCCCCACGTCTTCGAGGATAGGATCAGGGTCGGCCGGATGTGCTTGTTCTTCGGCCCCGGTTCATCGGGGAAGACGACGGTCGCGGCCGGGCTCCTCGCGCCGGCCTCGTCGGGTCGCGTGATCATCCCCGGATGGGTGGCGACCCGGGCCTTCAACGTCGGTGTCCTCGACTACGACGAAGGTGAGGCCGAGGAGGACTCCCCCAAGACTGCATAGCTCGCCGGGCAGGCGCTGGTCAGGTGGGTGGATACATTCGCGAGGCTGGTGGGCACCACCGTGGGCACCCCTGAACCACCTGGGCACCGTCTGGACACCTCCACGCTCCCGCCTGGGCAGCCCTTCGCCCTAGCCCCTGCCCCAGTTCGCCCACACGACTCGCTGCAAGCCCGCAACGATCACGCGCCGGCTGTCGGCGATCAGCCAGGCCCACAAGATGGCGGGCCGCGAGTCGCCCACCCAGACCTAACTCGTCAGGATGGAGGCGGCGGGCATTCGCCGGTCGGTGGGGACCGCCCCCCACCAGGCCCGGCCCATTCTCGTCGAGGATCTGAAGGCGATGCTGGCTGCCCTGCCTGACGACCTGCGCGGCCTCCGCGACCGTGCCTTGCTGTTGATCGGCTTTGCCGCTGGCATGCGTCGCAGCGAGCTCGTCGGCCTCGATGTTGTGGATGTCGTCGAGGAGAAGGAGGGCCTGCGCATCACCGTGCGGCGGTCCAAGACCGACCAGGAAGGCGCAGGGCGCGAGATCGGGGTTGTTCGGGGTCGGCATCCCCTGACGGACCCCGTGGCGGCGCTGGCCGACTGGCGGGAGGCCGCCGGGATCGGGGAGGGGCCGATCTTCCGCGAGGTGGATCGCGGTGATCGCGTCGGACCGGTGCGCCTCAGCGACCGGGCAGTCGCCCGCATTGTCAAGGGCGCGGCGGAGCGTGTCGGGATCGACCCGGCGCCCGTCAGCGGGCACTCGTTGCGGAGCGGTCTGGCGGCCTCGGCGGCTGCCGCCGGGGCACCCGAACGGACGATCATGCGGACGACCGGCCACCGAAGCGAGGCGATGGTCAGGCGCTACATCCGGGCGGGATCGGTCTTCACCGAGTCGGCCTCACGGTACCTTCCTGGTCTTTGACTCAGCCTCATTGATGATCCGCTCGCGAGCCCGGCGAAACGCCGACTGGAGTTCGTTCGCCACTTCTGCGTCTGCCGCGAGATCGGCCTCCCGAACGGGTGTCCCCTTTGGCAGGCTCAGCCACCATCGCGTCCGCTCGATGTGGGCGGCAACCGTTTCGGGCTCGCCCACGAGGGCCACGTCGGCTTCGAGGTAGTTGGAACTCTCCTGCTGCTTGCGAAGGCTCGCGACCTGTTGGGGGTCTTCTCCCACAGCGGATGCCCTGGCGTACTCGGCACCGACCACCAGCATTCGGTGGGCTTGATCAAGTGCTCGCAAACGCGCTTGAACCAGCGCGTCACGGCGCTGTCGAGCGTCTTCGCGGTTCTCCGCCGCCGTCTGCAAGCTGAAGTTGAAGATGCCCAGCACGACAGCGCCAACGACCGTGGCAGCTACGCCGATCACGGCACCGAGCACAACGTCGCTCACGCCGGTCCTCCCGTGATCTCAGAGCGTGCCTGCTCGAAGACCCGCTGGAGGTAGTGGTCCATCACCACCGCCTGGAAGGTCGGCTCGTCGAGGATCTGCCGGAAGATGTCGGCGTTGTCGTCCATCCGGCCCACGATGCTCTTGATGAAGGCGTCGGCGAAGACCAGGCGGAAGTTCTCGATGGGGTTGGCGCGGGCCTGGGCGACGAGTTGCTCGTCGCCGAGCCAGGCTGCCTCGATCTGGTCGAAGAAGAGCTGGTCGGCGGTCCCGAGCTGGAGGCCGAAGCGTTCGTTGAGGACGCTGATGATGGTCGAGAGGTGTTCCTTCTCCTCCTCGGCCTCCTTGCCCTGACCTGAGTAGATCGCCTTCAGCTCCCCGACGCCGTGGTCGGGGGTGATGTCGCCCTCGCTCGTCTTCTCGAGGCGGAGGTGGGTCAGCTCCACGTCCGACCCGAGGTCAAGCCGGCCTCCGCCGTCCGCCGGCAGGAGGGCGACCAGGGCGCGGCTCGCAAGGTAGAGCGCCTCGAGCGCCACATCGCCGAAGTCCACGACCTGGGAGAGGAACGAGTAGGCGCGGACGTACTGGTCGAGCGCGTCGCGGACCTCGACCTGGTCGTCGGCAGACTTCGCCTTGAACCGCTGGACGGCCGGGGCCAGGAGGGCGTGAACCAGGCCGTGATCGCCGACCTTCTTCGTCCGGTCCGCGATGATCGCCGCGACCGCCCGCGCCTCGGCGTCGTCGAGGACCTGGAGCGCCAGTAGCCGGTCGGCGAGATCGTAGAGCAGGTTCGGGTCGGTCGGGACCGCAACCGTCGTCTCGTACCAGGGTTTGAACGCCTCGGTGATGTCGTCGGCCTCGTTGCGGAAGTCAAGGACGAACGTGTCGGTCTTCTCGGGGATCTTCCGGTTCAGGCGCGACAGGGTCTGGACGGCGGCGAGCCCGACGAGCGTCTTGTCCACGAACATCGTGTGGAGGAGCGGCTGGTCGTAGCCCGTCTGGAACTTCTCCGCGACGATCAGGACGCCGAACGCCGGCTCATTGAAGCGCACCGCCGTCTGGCTCTCGGGAAAGCCATTCATCCCCGACTCGGTGAACTCCAGGCCGAGGTCATCGACGCGCCCCGAGAACGCCACGAGGGCCTTCGTGTCGGCGTACCCCTTCTCGCGGATGTAGGCGTCGATCGCCTGCTTGTAGCGGACCGCGTGGAGGCGGGATGACGTGACGACCATCGCCTTCCCACGCCCACCGATCTTGTGGCGGGTGTGCTCGCGGAAGTGTTCGACGATGACCTCTGCCTTCTGGGCGAGGTTGTGGGGATGCAGGGAGACGAAGCGGGCGATGGCTCGCTTGGCCTTGCGGATGTCGTATTCGGGATCGTCCGCGACGGCCTTGCCGACCTTCCAGTACGTCGCGTAGGTCGTGTAGTTGGCGAGGACATCGAGGATGAAGCCCTCCTCGATGGCCTGGCGCATCGAGTAGAGGTGGCACGGGGCGTACTTGCCATCGTCGTTCTTCTGGCCGAACAGCTCGAGCGTCCGGGCCTTGGGGGTCGCCGTGAAGGCGAAGAACGAAAGGTTAGGCTGACGTCCCCGGGCCGCCACCGTCGCCGCCAGGGCGTCCTGCGGGTCCGGCGGCACGTCCGCCGCGTCCGCGCCCTCCGCAGCTTCGAGCTGTGCCTCGGGGGTCGCAGCGCCGAGGGCGGCTTTCAGGTCCTTGGCGGCCTCGCCCGTCTGGGAGGAGTGGGCCTCGTCCACGATGACGGCGAAGCGGCGCTGCCCGAGGTCGGTGACCTTGTCCAGGATGAATGGGAACTTCTGGAGGGTCGTGATCACGATCCGGCTCTGCTCGCCGCCGAGGGCCGCCGCGAGCTGGGCGCTGTCCTGGTCGATCCGGGCGACGACGCCGGTCGCATGCTCGAACTGGTAGATCGTCTCCTGGAGCTGGCGGTCGAGGATCACCCGGTCGGTGATGACGACGACCTTGTCGAAGACCGGCCGCTCGTCGATCCCGTGGAGCGACATGAGGCGATGGGCGAGCCAGGCGATGGTGTTGCTCTTGCCCGAGCCCGCCGAGTGCTGGACGAGGTACGAGTGACCGGGGCCGTCGGCGCGGGAGGTCGCCTCGAGGCGGCGGACGGCGTCCCATTGGTGGTACCGGGGGAAGACGACCGAGCCGGCCTTGAGCTTCGCCGCGTGGGTCGGCCCCTCGCCGGGCACGACGTGGACGAAGCGCCCCAGGAGGTCGAGCCAGGCGTCACGCGCCCAGATCTCCTCCCACAGGTAGCGGGTCCGGTGGCCGGTCGGGTCGAGGGCGTTGCCCTTCCCGCCCGCGTCGCCACGGTTGAACGGGAGGAACCGGGTCTTGAGCCCCTCGAGACTGGTCGTCATCTCGACGAGGTTCGGGTCCACGGCGAAGTGAACGAGCGCCCGCCGCCCGAGGGTCACGTTCACCGGGTCCCGATCCTCCCGGTACTGCTTCTTGGCATGCTCGACCGTCTGGTGGGTCAGCGGGTTCTTCAGCTCGGCGGTCGCGACGGGGATGCCGTTGACGAAGAGGCACAGGTCGAGCGTCTTCGCGGCCCCGGCCTCGTAGGGGAGCTGGCGGGTGACGGTCAGGCGGTTGGCGAGATACCGCTCGCTTAGCTCGGACGTGAGGCCGTGCGCAGGCTTGAAGAACGCGAGGCGGACCTCGATCCCGTGGTCGTTGACGCCATGACGGAGGACATCCACCGACCCTCGCTCGTCGAGCTGCCTGGCGAGGCGGTCGCCGAACTGCTGGAGGACCCCATCAGGCCCGCCGTGGACCTCCAGGAGGCGCTTCCAGGCCGGCGGCTGGGTCTCCTCGACGAAGGCAAGCAACTCCGTCGTGTCCAGGCCCAGCTTCGGGCTGAAGTCAGCCGCCCACTCGGGCTTCGTGCCCCACTTGCAGACCCGGTACCCGCCCGCATCGACGAGCGACGCGGTGATCGCGTCCTCGAAGCCACGCTCGTCGGGCTTCATGCGGGCGTCGGCGAGTAGTCCGCCGGATCCTCGTGAACCTGCTTCGGCTCTGGCAGGAGCCGGAAGGATCGTCCGCGCGGTGAGCGGATCGCGCCGAAGTGGCGCCGGTCGAGGGTGACGATCAGGTCCGTGTCGAGTCGGTCTGCGAGGACCACGATCGATGCGTCCACGGTCCCGAGCGGGAAGTCGCCGTAGCGTTCGACGAGGTCGGCGATGATCGGCCAGTCGTCGGGGTGCGGATCTTCGACGCCGAACCTGCTCAGGCCTCGTACGAATGCAGCCTCGCCGCCTGGCCCGAGGCGCAAAGCTGCGAAATGGGCAACCTCGGCGATGACCAGGGTCGGGATGACGGGGTCCAGGTCCCGCCGGCGAAGCACCTCGGCGCTTCGGACGTGATCGGGATCCCTCCGGTCGAGCGACGCCAGCAGCGGTCCGGCGTCAAGGATCGCGATTGAACGCATCGCGGTAGATCTCGTCCGCCCAGGTTTGCGCGAGGAACTCGTCCAGGTCGGCGGCGGACCACTCTGAGTCCTTGCTCTCGGCGATTCCGATGAAGGGGATGTCCCGCGGCCCCTCCTCCGACAGCCCGAGGCGCGCCTCGATCGCCTCCCGGGCGACCTGCGAGACGGGCACGCGACGGCGGCGCGCCTCCCGCTCAAGGGCGGCCGCGAGGTCGTCCGGCAGGCTGATCGTTGTGCGTCTCATACGTGCATACTCGCCCACCCAGCCGGGCTCGTCAAGCGCGTCCTGGCGGGGCCCGTGGGAGGCGCGATCCGTCGGCGTGGCGCTCACGAGGGGCACCGGCCCTTCGGCTACAGGGAACCGCGTGGCGCCGCCCAGCGCGCCCGCTGTCCGGTCACCTTCGCGATCACCTCGTAGTCGGCGTCGTAGTGGACGAGGGTCACGTCGTTGCGCGCCGCGACCGCGGCGATCAGGAGGTCCGGGATCTTGACCTGCCGGTGGTGCAGCGGACCCTGATCCGCAAGCACCCGGAACACGCGCCGCGCCTCATCCCAGTCGCGTGGCTCGATCGACAGCCACGGACATGCGAGCAGCGCCTCCTCGGTCGCCCGGAAGTCGCTCGCGTCGCGTGTGCTGAAGAGCACTTCCATTGCCACCTGATCGCAGACCGCGATCCGCCCGTCCTCCACAGCCACCGCGAACCAGACCAACGCCGGCTTGCCGATCCGGGCCCACACCGACGTGTCGGCGAGCTCCACGTCCGCTGCGGGCCGGTTCATGAGGGCGCGATCGTGCCGCGTGGCGCCCGGATCCCAGGAAGCAGGTCCTCGAGGTCGGAGAAGTCGCGACGCGCCAGCCAGGCGCGTTTGCGCCGGGCGACGACCTCACGGAGGGCAGCGTGGACCGTCTCCGTCGTCCGGGTAGTGCCGAGCGCCTCCGCCGCCTCGGACAGGAGCGCCCGGTCAAGATCGAGCGTGGTGTGCGTCTTCGTCGTCATTGTCTCGCAGTCAAGATCTTGAGTTGATGCGTGTGGATCGGTCGCCAGTCTACTCAACATCGCCGATCATGTCCACGCATCGGCGCGTCGGCGCCGTCCGGCCCCCGGGGTTCTGATGGCTCAGTCAGGCGGCGACCCGGGCATGTGCAGCTGGCCGGTCACGGCAGCGGTGATGAGGGCCTGCCGGCGCTCCATGAGGAGGTCGATCTGCCTGTCCAGCCCGCCGGCGATCTTGTCGAGGTCACTTCGCACCTCGTCAAGCGCCGACACGATCCTTCGCTGTTCGCTCAGGGGTGGCCCGGGGTATGTAACGGCCCCGAGAACTCGGCCCGACAGGTTCCGAAGACCCGTTGTGGTACTCGAGAGCCAGCGTAGTTGCTCCCTGCCGAACGGACTCCGCAGCAGATACCAAACGTACCTGGGGTCCGCTGCCTTCGAGGTCGTGAGCCGCTGCGTGAAGTTGGAGAACGCCGCACCGAGATCGGCGAGCGCACCGTCAACGAGCGCAGCCTTTCCGATGTGCTGCTCGCTGCCACTTGAGGTCACAACGACGATGTCTCCGACACGGAGCCGCGCCGAATGCGCGTCGAGAACGGAGAGGCTCCGGGTGGCCGGATCGGTGATCGTCCAAGCCCCGTTGATGGAGATGTCCGTTGACCGCAGGACGACCGTATCTTCGTTCCCGGTTGGATCGCCGCCCCAGACGCCAGACTGGTTGGCGACCAGGACCCTCTTCAGCGGCTGGGGTGTCCAGTCCGCCGGCCACTTTCCTACCGCCGACGCGAATGGACCCGAGGACTTCATTCCCTGAAATGGTTCGCGGCCACTCGTCCGTCCCAGCACTTCATCGTCGAGGACGTGGTTCCAGCGATCCTCGAGCAGAGTCCGGAGTCGGTGGAGCATCTGGACCATTCGGCCGATGCGGGCGGTCTCCGTGTCGAGGTAGCCTGCGATCGCGCACTGCGCCGCCTGCGGGGGACACGGAACCCTGATCTCTCCGATCTCTACGGCGTTGATAGCCGGGTAGCTGACGCCGACCGATCGCGCGACGATCTCCTCGATTACGGGGTCCGACTGCATGAGCCACCCGAGGTACTCCGCATCGAGCCCATCCGATGGGCTGAGGACGGCGAAGCCGGTCGACGCCACGAGATCCTCCGTCGGGCCGGATACAGGCCAGACGGCGCGCAGATAGGTCCGAACCGTGGACACGATGGTGTCGCCGGCCCGTACGAGCCGCCGAGCCCGAGAAGGCGCCTCGCCAAATACCATCCACTCGGGCTCGCCGGTCAGAACGCCACGCCCGCACGTGGAAATGTCGACGTATCGGAACGCAAGGTCCTCGGGAGCCGTCTCCGGCAGCGTCCGCTCGTTCAGCCCGGCGACGTACTTCAGCCGGACGTGCGGCCAGTCGGTCACCCGGCTGCGCCCAGGACGAACCGCGCCCGCTGGTTGCGCAGCATCTCGAATGGAGACACGCAGCGGACGCCGAGGCCGACGCATGCGTCCGGGACCTTAATCCGCTTCAAGGACGGCGATGGAAGTTCCTGGGTGACCACCGTGTACCCAAGTGCGAGCGCCTGACCGACGAGGTAGTAGTCGGCAGCCTGGAAGAATGTCGCGACCGCCGAGGGTTCGTACCGCTGGCCGGTCGCCCACGCGCTGACGCGGCGGAGCGCGTCGAGCATGCCCGGTTCGACGGGAAGGAAGAACCCTTCCCCGCGGGCCGCGACCCATGTCGAGAGCTCGTCGTCGACGGCCATGAGCTCATCGCCGACCTTCTCGGTGCTGAACACGTGGCCGGCGGCACTCTCGCCCACGAGCCAGTTCCAGAACGCCGGGCAGAAGTCCAGCCCGTAGTAGCGGTTCTTCGCCTCGATGAAGACGTTGGCATCCAGCAGATAGGCCATCAGACGGCGACACCGATGGTCTGGCCGAAATCGCGGAACGTCTCCCACTTCGAGATCCCGAGCATGCGGAAGGCATCGCGGTAGAGCGTCTGGCCCTCCAGGGTGCTGCTGATGATTGCGCGTGCGAACCGGCGACTCACCCGGGCCGCCTCGGTGAGATGAAAGTTGCCGCCGCCTGCGCCCTGGTCGCCAAGCGCCCGGAGACGCTCGAGTTCGGCGTCGTAGGCACGCCAGAAGGCAGCCCGGCTGAGCGCGCCGATGTCGAGGGCCCTGCGCAAGATCACGAGCGTGCTGACCTTGAAGCGCCGTGCGAGGCGCCGGATCTCATCCTCGAGGAGCTGCGTGCGATCGAATGTCTCGCGCATCAGAACGGCCGGGACGAGGAGTTCTGCTGCGACTGCATCGCACCAGGCCTCCGTACCCGCCACGTCGAGCAGACGCGGGTCTTCGTCGCCGAGTCCGGTCTCGCCGCTCCAGACGTGCACGAGCTCGTGCGCGAGCGTGAACATCTGCGCCGACTTGGTGTCGGCGCCGTTCACGAACACGACCGGCGCGAGCGAATCGGCGAGCGTAAACCCACGGAACTCGTCGGGGTCGAGCGGCCGGTGCGTGTTGTTGCCGACGACGCCGCTCCGCATCACGAGGATGCCTGCATCTTCAGCCTGCTGGATAAAGACTCGAAACGCGTCCTCCCATGTAGGCGCCCGCCGGCGGGCATCGAGGTCGAACGCGAGAGCGTCCCTGATTACGCCGGCCGTGGCGACCACATCCGCGCCCACACGCACCGAGCTGACGTGCGACACCGGATCTTCACGGTTGGCACGGAGGTGATCTCGATACCAGTCCTGGCGCGCTTGGCAGATGTAGATCGTGTCGAGCAGGTTGGCGCTGGGGGCGGGCACTGGGCGACCGTCCCGGGTTCTGAAGTCGGGGATCGGAACCGGCTCAACGGGCGGCGTGTCCAGCATGAAGAACCCGACGGGGGCGTGCGTGGCCTTCGCATAGGCTTCGAGCTGGCGGAAGGTCGGCATCGCGCGACCTGCCTCCCAGTCCGCCAGGCGCGGGAAGCGACGGATGAGATCGTCGACGTCTAGGCGCGCGCGGGCCCGCGCCCACGTGAACATCTGCGGCGTGACCTCGACGCGCTGCGCCATGACTCGCTCCCCCGGGGTTGGCGTTT
The DNA here is from genome assembly GCA_964629105.1 of uncultured Anaerolineaceae bacterium. GTDB lineage: Bacteria > Chloroflexota > Limnocylindria > Limnocylindrales > CSP1-4 > CTSoil-043. Next base: position 3,231 of record CAZVPS010000040.1, on the reverse strand, counting down.
CCTCGCCGCCGGTTGACCAGTCAGAGTGTGTCATGCCGGACCCACCGGCGCAGGCCCCGATGCGGTCCCGCTACCCGGCTCCGCGGACCCTGGTCCTCACGTCGTGACGTCGCGCAACAGCCGCTGGATCTCCTCCTCGAGAGCCCGGATCTCCGCGTCGATCTCCTCGAGCGGGCGCGGCGGCACGTAGCGGTAGAACTGGCGGGTGAGCGGGATCTCGTAGCCGATCTTCGTCCTGGCGTGGTCTGCCCAGGCGTCGGCGACGAACGGGAGGACCTCCGTCTCCATGTAGGTGTCCACGGCAGCCCGATACGGCGGAGACGCGAGGCGCTCGGTCGGGTCCTCCAGGTACCCCTCGACCGGTCCCGGCAGCGGGACGTTCTCGTTGTCGCGCAGGTCCGGGTCAGGCTCTGGATGGCCCTTGCGGTCGGTGATGACCGGGGCGTCAGGGTCGCGAACCGCGAGCGCATCCCAGGCCGGTTTCTCGATCGCCTTTGGGAGCGGGCCAAGCCGACGGGCCGCCTCGGCTCGATCGGTCGAGGCGAAACCCGTGAGCCCCTCGAGCCGGTCGACCAGCGCCAGGCGCTCCGGCTCGGTCAGCTTCGGCCAACCGACCGAGGCTTCGACCGCCGCCAACGTCGCCTCGGTGACCTCGTACCGAAGGCGGAGCGGTCGCTCGACGGTGATCCGTTGGAACCCGAAGGACTCGTTGGGGAGGATCTTCACCCGCTCGTTCTGCTCGAACGCGCCGTAGAGGCGCGTGATCTCGGCGATCTGGTCGGGGTTGATCTCCTTCCGCTTCTCGCCCAGGCTCTTGCGCGTCTTGGTGAACAGCTCGCGGGCATCCACCAGCTGGACCTTGCCGCGGCGCTCCGGCTTCTTGCGGTTGGTGACGATCCAGAAGTAGGTGCTGATGCCGGTGTTGTAGAAGAGCTGGTCCGGCAGGGCGACGATGGCCTCCAGCCAGTCGTTCTCGATGATCCAGCGCCGGATCTCGCTCTCGCCCGATCCGGCCCCGCCGGTGAAGAGCGGCGAGCCGTTGAACACGATGGCGAGCCGTCCGCCACCTTCCTCGGGGCGCTTGAGCTTGCTGATCATGTGCTGGAGGAAGAGGAACGAGCCGTCGTTGATGCGGGGCAGGCCGGCTCCGAAGCGACCGCCGAACCCGAGCTTCGCCTTCTCGTCCTCGATCTCGCGCTGGACCTTCTTCCACTCGACACCGAAGGGCGGATTGGCGAGGAGGTAGTCGTAGCGGGAGCCCTTGAAGGCGTCCTCGCTGAAGCTGTTGCCCAAGCGGATGTTCGATGCCTTCTGGCCCTTGAGCATCATGTCGCTGCGGCAGATGGCGTACGTCTCGGCGTTCAGCTCCTGGCCGTAGCCCTCGAGCCTTGCGCCGGGGTTCAGCTCGCGGAGGTACTCGGCGGCGACCGAGAGCATCCCGCCCGTGCCGCAGGCCGGGTCGAGCATGGTCCGCACGATGCCCGGCGTCCGCAGCGCCTCGTCGTCCTCGATGAAGAGGAGATCGACCATGAGGCGGATGACCTCGCGGGGCGTGAAGTGTTCGCCGGCGGTCTCGTTCGACAGCTCGGAGAACTTGCGGATCAGCTCCTCGTAGAGGTAGCCCATCTCGACGTTGCTGACCACGTCGGGATGGAGATCGACCTCGGTGACCTTCGCCAGGACGAGGTACAGGAGCTTCGCCCGGTCGAGCCGCCCGATCTGGGCGTCGAAGTCGAACTTCTCGATGACGTCGCGGGTCTCTTCGTCGAAGGCGGCGATCCAGGCCCGGAGGTTGCCGGCAACCTGGGATGGGTCGGCGAGAATCTTCTTGAGGGTCAGCGGGCTTGTGTTGTAGACGTCGGGGAGGCCCGTGATTGGCTCGAGGATCGGCCCCACGTTCGCGATCTTGCCCTGGAGGCCGGCCAAGCGGGCCCGAACCTGCTCCTTCGTGGGCTCGAGGACACAGTCGAGCCGGCGCAGCACGACGAGCGGGAGGATGACGCGCCCGTACTCGGACTGCTTGTAGTCACCCCGGAGCAGGTCGGCGATGGCCCAGATCAGGCCCGAGTGGTTGATCGGCGCGCCAAGCATGCCGACAACTCTACAGAGCCGGCGGAGCGTCGGCGCCCTCGGCAGTCGCCTCTCTCAGGGCCTGTAGATGAAATCCGACGCCTCCCGTGCCAACGGGGCCGGCAGCGGCGATACGGCGGGGCATCAGGGGTGGGCCCGGGTGGCGATGATGCGCGGGCGGACATCCACGGGCAATGACGGCGCCAGCGAGCGCCCTCCGGCAGCGCGGGGCGTCTGGATGGCCGCGCCCGGGTTATGCGGAGGCTCGCCAGAGCAGGTAGCCGACCGCGGCCACCTGGAGCCAGGCCGTCGCGCTCGCGGTGGTGCCCTCGTAGCAGCGCGACAGGCGGCGCCAGCGCCCGAGCTGGGCGAAGGCGTGCTCGACCTTGTAGAGCGGCCAGAGCGGCGTGAAGCCCGGCACGCCCTTGGGCGGCGCCTTGATGTCGAGGCGGAGGCGGCGCCGATCGGTCAGGGCGCGCAGGCCCCGATAGGCGCGGTCGGCGATGATCGCCTGGACCCGTGGCAGATCGGCGAGGCGATCGCGCAGGATCTCACGCCCGGCCACGACGTCGTGCGGCCGAGCCGAGATCGCCTGCGCGGCAACCGGCAGGCCCAGGATCTCGACGAGCACGGTGCGCTTCGTGCCGATGGTGCGCCCGCCCCGGCCGCCGGCCTCGTGGAAGGTCGGGCCGTAGCGGGCGCCCTTCACGGTCTGGGCGTCGAGCATGACCATCGAGGGGAGCGGCTCGCGCTCGTGCTGCATCCGGACGATCGCCGCGATGCGGGCCATCGCCCGCTCCCAGACACCGTTGGCGCGCCAGCGGCACCACTGCTTCCACGCCGCGCCCCACGGCCCGTAGCGCTCGGGCAGGTAGCGCCACTGACAGCCGGTGCGGGCGAGGAACAGCATCGCGTCGACCATCTGGCGCCGGGGGATGCGCGCTGGTGCACCGCGCCTCCCGGGCGGGTCGAACAGGTCGGCCACGAGGGCCCACTGCTCGTCGGAGAGCGCGATCGCGAAGCTCATGGGACGAGCGTGACAGCCGGGCGTGACAGCTTTCCTGGCACGATCCGGCCGAGCCGAACCGGAACTTTCGGGTACAGGCCCTCAGTCGACCCCGAGCTCCTCGAGGCGGTCGTCGTCGATGCCCAGGTTGTGGG
>CAZVPS010000039.1:0-13791 GCA_964629105.1 uncultured Anaerolineaceae bacterium | reverse complement strand
CCCGATGGGGGCTCACGAGGATCGCAACCGACACCGCGGTCGTCGTGGCGAGGGCCGCGGTCGTCTCGGGGGCCTCGATCCTCGCGCGGCGGTCGGGCCGGGAGCGGCGTGGCCTCGGCCGCCGACCGCTTGGGAGCTGCTCCTCCGAGGGCGCTGCGCGGCGCGGCGACGATGCGGGCCGGCTCCGCGCCCATCCCCAGGACGCCCCGGCTGCCGGGCGTGAGGATCTCGAAGTCGAGCTCGTCGAGGCCCACCGCGAACGCCTCGCGGGCGTTGCGCAGAGCTTCCTCGACGGACTTGCCGGTGAACTCGCGGTACTCGCTCATGGTCTTAGCGCTTTCTCCCTCGGCGGCCCTGGCGGCCGCGTTCGCGCGATCGCACGGTGGCCGCCGCGGATGCGGTGCGGTCGGCCTCGGTGCGTGCGGTGGGTCGTGATGGGGTGGTCCGCCCCGGCTTCGCGCCCCCGGGCGGGGCGGATCGCAGCGACGGCGGCTCGACCGGGAAGCGCGGGCGGTGGTCCTTCGTGAAGCCCGGCGTCCAGCGGAGGATCGGGAACATGGCGCCCCAGCCGACGATCAGGTACTGCTGGGCGATCCCGAAGACCGTCGTGACGATCCAGTAGACGAAGAGGCCGGCGGGCAGGAACCCGCCGTAGAGGATGGAGATGAGGGGCAGGAACAGGACGAGCTGGCGCTGCATGCGGCTGTTCTGGTCCTGGTAGGCGGGGTCCGACGGCGGCATCGTCATCCGGCTCTGGACGAGCTGGAGGGCGGCCGAGATGAAGGCGAGGAGGCTGAAGCCGCCGATCAGGGGCAGGGCGAAGAGCACCTGCGGCTTCGAGACGTCCATGTTGCCGAGCCAGGCGACCGTCGTGTCGATGCACGGCCGGTAGGCGTCGTAGGCGGCCGTCCCGAGGCCGTTGACGCACTGCACGTCGAGGACCTGGAACCCGAAGACGTTGAGCATCGCGGTCGGGTCGGGGTTCGTGAGCCCCTGGCTGATGACCTGGTAGATGATCAGGAGGAGGGGGAGCTGGAGCAGCATCGGGAGGCAGCCCGACGCCGGGTTGACCCCGCGCTCCTTGTAGAGCTCCATCTGGGCCTGGCTGTAGCGTGCCCGGTCGCCCTTGTAGCGCTTCTGCAGCTCCTTGAGCTCGGGCTGGAGGAGCTGCGTCCGCTTCATCGACACGATCTGGCGGCGGAAGAGCGGGATGAGGGCGGCCCGGACGACGAGCGTCATCACGATGATCGCCACCCCGACGTCGCCCGTGAGCTGGTCGATCCCCACGAGAACGAGGAACAGAGCCTGGAAGATCGGGTTGAATATCCAGGCGAGGAGCGTGACGGGGTCGGCCCCGGGCTGGGCCGGGGCCAGGGGCGGGTGCGGCGACGCCGTGGCCGACGGGGCGGCCGAGCCGCCCGGGACGACGGCCGGCGAGCCGGCGCACGCGGCGGCGGCGAGGACGACGAGCGCCAGCAGCGCGAGAAGGAGCAGGCGGTCGCGCCGGATGCGGGAGAGAGTCACGAGGTCCTCGGCTTCATCGAACGGGGTCGTAGCCGCCAGGGTGCCAGGGGTGGCATCGCGCGATCCGCTTTGCGCCCAGCCAGGTGCCCCGCGCCAGGCCGTACCTGTCGATCGCCTGCTCGGTGTAGTGCGAGCAGGTGGGATGGTAGCGGCAGCTCGACGGCAGCCACGCGAAGACCGTCCGGTACAAGTGAATGAGCCCGATCCCGATCCGCTTCACGCGTCCGCCGGTCCTCCGAGCACTCCCCCCCGCCGGAGGAGCCGCTCCAGCGCCTCGACGAGCGCTCCGTGGTCCGCATCCACGAGCGCCGGCCGGGCGATGATCAGAACGTCCCAGCCGGGCTGGAACGAGGGCGCCATCACCCTGAGTGTCTCCCGGAGCCGTCGTCGGACCCGGTTTCGGACGACCGCGCCCCCGAGGGCACGGCCGGTGGCGAGGCCGAACCTGACGCCGTCGGAGCCGGTCCGCAGAAACCGGGCGGTCATCAGCGGGTGGGACCGCGAGGTCCCGCGAGCCTGGATCGCCGCGAAGTCCGCGGGTCGGGTGAGCGTCGCGAGCCGTCCGCGGGGGCGGCCCGGTGCCGGTGTCAGACTGCCAGCCGCTTGCGACCCCGGGCGCGGCGAGTGGCCAGGACGCGCCGACCCCCGGCGGTCTTCATCCGGGCGCGGAAGCCGTGCTCCTTCGCTCGATGGCGCTTTTTCGGCTGGTAGGTCTGCTTCATCGGGCGTCGTGTCTTCCTCTTGGTGTCCGGCCTCCGGATCGAACCGCCGCGCGACTCGAAGAGGCACGCAAACGCGCCGGGCGCGTGAACGCCGGGCGATTATGGAACGCCGCCTCGAGAGTGTCAAAGCCCGCGCAGCCCGCGCCCGCGCCGGCGCGGGCGGCGACGGCCGCGGAGGCTGAGAGCGGCGGGCATCCGATACTCCGCTGGAGTATCGGATATTGGAGGCCGAATCGCCTTGCGGGGCCCTCCGGGCCGGTGCTACCATGCGGCGGCCCACGGTGTCGGGTCGCCCGCAGGCGGCCCCGGGGGACGTCCTCGGGGACGGGGAGGCGCGACTCCGGCAGTCCGGAGCGACCCGTCCGCACGCACGCCGCATCTCCTTCGTCAGTCTCGCCTCATCTCATCCCCAACCCCCCATCCGGCGCTCCGGCGCCGGGCCGACAGGGTCCTCATGGACGCGAAGCACATCTGGCGCGCGGCGCTCGGGGAGCTCCAGGTCGCGTTGTCCCCGGCCAACTTCGAGACGTGGCTCCGCCACACCTCGCTTGTCGACGTGGACGACACGCGCTTCCGGATCGCGGTGCCCAACGGCTTCGCGAAGGACTGGCTGGAGACACGCTACCGGCCGCTCATCTCGCAGACGCTGGCCCGCATCGTCGGCTACAGCGTCCAGGTGGAGTTCCTGGTCCGCGAGGACGCGGGGCAGTCCACCCCCGCCCCTGCCGAGGCACCCGCCCAGCGGGTCCGCGTCGAGCCGACCCGCGTCGGCGCCGACGGTGGCTCGACGAGCCTGAATCCTCGCTATGCCTTCGGCAACTTCATCGTCGGCTCGGCCAACCGGCTGGCCCACGCGGCCGCCCTCTCGGTCGCCGAGCGGCCGGGCCACGCCTACAACCCGCTCTTCCTGTACGGCGGGGTGGGCCTGGGCAAGACGCACCTGATGCACGCGATCGGCAACGCGGTCATCGCCCGGTTCCCGCGCAAGAAGGTCGTCTATGCCACCAGCGAGAAGTTCACCAACGAGTTCATCACCAGCATCCAGCAGGGTCGCATCGACGACTTTCGCGCCCGCTACCGGCGGATCGACCTGCTCCTGATCGATGACATCCAGTTCATCGCCGACAAGGAGCGGACCCAGGAGGAGTTCTTCCACACGTTCAACACGATCCACGAGGACGGGAAGCAGATCGTCCTCTCCTCGGACCGGCCACCGAAGCAGATCACGACCCTCGAGGAACGGCTGCGGAGCCGGTTCGAGTGGGGCCTCATCGCCGACCTCACGGCCCCCGACCTCGAGACCCGGATCGCGATCCTGCGGGCCAAGGCCGAGGAGTCCTCGGTGCCGATCGGGTCCGACGTCGTGGAGTTCATCGCGCGCAAGGTGGTCAGCAACATCCGCGAGCTCGAGGGGGCGCTGAACCGCGTCGTCGCCTACGCCAGCATGGGGGCGACGCCGATCACGATCGAGCTCGCGCAGGCTGTCCTGTCGAACGTCCTCTACAACCCGAAGAAGCGCCAGGTCACCCCGGAGAAGATCGCCCGGGCGGTCTCCGAGTACTACGGGGTTGCCATGGAGCTGCTGCGCGGCCAGAAGCGCGACAGGGCGATCGTCACGCCGCGCCAGATTGCCATGTTCCTGATGCGTGAAGAGACCGACGTCTCCCTCATGCGCATCGGCGCCGAGCTGGGCGGCCGCGACCACTCGACGGTCCTCCACGCCTGCGACAAGATCAATCGCGAAGCCTCGGTCAACGACGAGCTCCGTCGCGACATCGCGGCCGTCCGCGAGCTGATCTACGCCGACTGAGCGACCGGGGGCGAGACCTGTCGACAACTCCACCGCGGGGGGCCGGCCGGCGGGGCCGCGCCGGCCAACGTCGGCCGTCTGCCCACCGTTCATCCCCACCTGCACCCGCGCCGCGGCGGGGCTGTCCACGGCCCACCCGGGGTGCTCCACGGCCGCGCCGCGCTCGGCCGCGCTCGGCCGTCCACCGTATCCACACCATGATGAATACGGTGATGACGTTCATGCGAAGATGAGACCCACCACGAATCCACCCTGGGCTCCGGCTCGACGTTCCCGCCGACCCCTCCCGCCCGCTCACCCGGAGTGACACGTCCGTGAACCTGTCGGTAATCCAGGAGAACCTCGCCCGCGGCCTTTCGGTCGTCAGCCACGCGGTGTCGGGCCGGAGCACGCTGCCGGTTCTCGCCAACGTCCTCCTCCGCACCGAGGACGCCGGGCTCAAGCTCACGGCGACAAATCTCGAGATCGGGATCACCTACTGGGTTCCCGGCAAGATCGAGACCGACGGCGCCATCACGGTCCCGGCCCGGCTCCTCACGGACGTCGTCAACTCGCTTCCGAACGAGCGGATCGACCTGGAGCTCCAGGACGGCGATCGGCTCCACCTCCGCTGCGGCCGCTTCGAGACCCACCTCCGCGGGATCGACGCCGACGAGTTCCCGGCGATTCCGGCGGCCGGCGAGCGACCCACGACCCGGGTGAGCCAGAAGGTCCTGCGGCGCGCCCTGGCCGAGGTCACGTTCGCTGCCGCGAGCGACGAGGCCCGGCCTATCCTGACCGGCGTGCTCACGCGCTTCGAGGGAGACCGGATCACACTCGCCGCCGCCGACAACTACCGGATCGCGATCACCACGATCCCGGGGCTTGACGCGGTCGAGGAGACGAGCGTCGTCGTGCCCGCCCGCTCGTACACGGAGCTGGCCCGCGTCCTCTCCGACACCGACGACCCCGTCGAGATCATCCTGTCCGCCCAGAAGAACCAGGTCCTCTTCCACGTGGACGGCGTCGACCTGGTCAGCCGTCTCATCGACGGCCAGTTCCCGAACTACCAGCAGGTCCTGCCGGCAACGCACGCGACCCGCGTCGAAGTGGACCGGGACGACCTTCTCAAGGCCGTCCGCCTCGCGGCCTACATCGCGAGCGCCTCGGCCAACATCGTAAAGATGCAGGTCGCGCCCGACGGGGCGCCGCTGGTGACCGTCGGCGCCGCTGCGGACGTGGGCGATCACCAGGGCGTCGTCGACGCGGTGATCGAAGGGGACGGCACCACTATCGCCTTCAATGCCCGGTACCTGGGCGACGTCCTCCAGAACGTCGATGCCGACCGCTTCTTGATCGAGCTGAACGGCCCCCTCTCGCCGGGGGTCTTCCGGCCGGCCGACGGACGTGACTACACGCACGTCGTGATGCCGGTCCGGACAACCTCCTAGGCGGATCCCGAGAGGCCGGGCTCCTCGCCCGGCACGACCCTGCTCACCTCGCTTCGCCTCGCCGGGTTCCGCGCCTACGACGCGCTCGAGGCGGTGTTCGGGCCCGGCCCCCACCTGGTCTGGGGTCCCAACGCCGCGGGCAAGACGAGCCTCCTGGAGGCCATCGTCCTGCTGGCCCGCGGCTCCTCGCACCGGACCGGGGCGGACGCCGAGATGATCCGCTGGGCGGCGCCCTTCGCCCGCGTCCACGGCCGGCGGAGTGACGACGACGGGGCCGCCGAGGTGGACGTGACGCTGGTCCGCGAAGGCCCGTCCGGGGGCCGGAAGCGGATCCGCGTCAACGGCGTGCCGCGCCGGAGCGGGGCGCTGGCCGCGGTCCTGCGGACGGTCGTCTTCGCGCCCGAGGAGATGCTCCTGGTCGTCGGGGTCCCAGGCCTCCGGCGGGCGACCCTCGACGCCCTCGCGACGCAGCGCTTCCCGGCCTACGCCGCCGACCTCTCCGCCTTCGGGCGCGCGCTGACCCAGCGCAACCACCTGCTCCGGGCGATTCGCGAGGAGCAGGCGTCCCGCGACCAGCTCCCCTTCTGGGACGCGAAGCTCCTCGAGGCCGGGGCCGCCGTTCTGGGCGCGCGCCATCTTCTCCTCGCCGAGCTGGCGGCCCCGCTGGCCGCGGCCCACGCGGAGATCGCGCCCGAAGAGGGTGCCCTGCAGCTGACGTACGTGACCAACGCCCCGGCCCAGGCGGGCGAGACGCCCGGGGCGGCGTTGGCGCGGCGCCTGCGCGAGACGGCCGAGAAGGAGCTCTGGAACGGCACGACCCTCGTCGGTCCCCACCGCGACGACCTCGCGTTCGCCCTCGACGGTCGCGAGCTTTCCTCCTTCGCCTCGCGCGGCCAGCAGCGGACGGCGATCCTGGCCCTCAAGCTCGCAGAGCTTGACCTCCTGACGACGCGCGACGGCAGGCCCCCGCTCCCCCTCCTCGACGACGTCTTCTCGGAGCTGGATCCGGCCCGCCGGGCCCACCTCGTCCGCCGGATCGCGACGCTGCCCCAGGCCTTCGTGACGACGACGACGCTCGACGACCTGGACCCCGCGCTCCGGGCCGCGGGAACGGCGTGGCGCGTCGACGGCGGGGGATCGCCGGGCCCGGGCGTGGCCGGCGCCGGCGCGCGCCTCGTCGAGGCATCCAGGTGAGCCCGGCGCGCTCCTTCGACGATCCCCGCCTGCCGTCGCGCCGTCCCGTCCGCCGTGTCGGCGACCTCCTCCCCGAAGCCGCCCGCGCGCTCGGGCTCGCCGAGCAGCTGCGCTGGGCGCTGGCGGGCGCGGCATGGGATGCCGTGGTCGCCGAACGGGTGCCCGGTGCCGCCGGCGGATCGCGGCCGGTCCGAGTGGAAGGGCCCGGGACGCTTGTCGTCGAGGTGGTGGCGCCCATCGTCGGGCAGGAGCTGCGCATCCGGGCCGATGAGCTCCTCGAAGCTTTCGGCGAGCGACCCGGCGGAATCCGGGCCGAACGGCTCCGGGTGGTGGTGGGCCGGGGTATGATCCGCTCGCCCTAGGCCCGGCGAGCCGTTCGCGCACCGTCCGACCCGGGCGGCCGGCGTCACGCCGGCCACCTCTCCACCGTCGTGTGAGCCGATGGCCGTCCGATTGCAGATGAAGCTCGGCGTGGTCGCCGAGACGGAGCGCCTGGAGGACTCCCCGGATACGGTCGCCGTCTTCGAGCCGACGATCGGGGCGACGTCGCGATCCAAGGGGAGCCTCTACGTCGTCGTCTCCGGCGTGGGGCGCGCGCGACGCCTCCAGGAGGCCACCCGGCTGGTCGCGGAGACGGTGCAGGGCGAGTACTACTACGACGAGTCGGCCGGCCTCGTCGCCTGCCTGGAGAAGGCGATCCGGGCCGCGAACCGGAAGCTCGCCGCGAACCACGACCGCCTCGGCCTCGGGGGCGACGGCGGCGGGTCCGTCGGGCTGGGCGTCGCGGTCGTGCGCGGGAGCGAGCTCTACGTGACGACGGCCGGGCCGGTGGAGGCCTACATGGTCCACCAGGCGCACCTGCTCACGCTCCCTGAACCCAACGCCGGCATCGGCCTGCCCACCGACGACCTCGCGCCGCACATCTGGCGCGGCGAGGTGGCGCCGGGCGACACGCTCGTCCTGATCTCGCGGAACATGACGGCCACGCTCGGGGCCGACGAGCTGAAGGACGCCATCAACACGCTGCACCCCCAGGCGGCGATGGAGCGGATTCACGGGCGATTCACGGCCGCCGGCGGCGCCGGCAGCGACGGCGCGATCGCCATCGAGGCGGTGGAGATCTCCTCGACCAGCCAGCGCGGCCGCCTGGTGCCTGCCCGCCCGCCCGAGCCGCTCGCCGGCGCACCGGATCGCTCGCCGATCCCGCTCGCCGACTCGGTCGGCGGCGGCATGGCGGCGGTCAGCTCGGGTGCCCGTCGCGCGCGATCGGCCGCCGGCAGCGCGGTCCGGGGCGCCATCACCCGCCTCCAGGAGCTCCTGCCGCGCCGCGGGCCTCGCTACCGCCGGGTGACCCCGGCGTCGACGCGCCGGGAATCGCAGCGCCGGGCCGCCATCGCAGTCCTGGCCTTCGTCGCGATCGCCGCGACCCTCGGCGTGGGGCTGTGGGTGATCGGGGGCTCCGGCAGTGGAGCCATCGACGAGGTGACTGCGGGCGAGAAGGCATTAGCGGCGGTCAAGGAGGACCTCCGGCTCGTCTTCCACAACGGGGCCAACCTGGTGGTCGACGACCCGCAGAAAGCCGAGGAGCTCCTCACGGACGCCCACGCGCAGCTCGACCTCGCCGCCGCGAACGGCGTTCCGGTCACAACGCTGCGCCCCCTCCGCGCCGAGGTCGTCGGCGGCCTCGACGATCTCTACGGCGTCGTCGACGTGGTCCCACGCACGGCCTTCTCGTTCGAGGGCCAGGAGCAGGCCTTCGACCTCGGGGCGATGGTGCTGGGGCCGGACGGCGTTCCGTACGTGCTCGACCGGACCACGAAGACGGTCTACCGGGTAGACCTGCGGGCCAAGAAGGCCACCGCGGTCGTGCGCACCGGCGCGAACGCCTCGGGCACGAAGGTCGGCGACCCGAAGCTGCTGGCGGTGGGTGGCCCGGACGTGGTCGTGCTCGACGCCAAGAACGTCCTGTGGCGCTGGCGGCCGGCCGACGCCAAGGGCAAGGGGACCCTTGCCCGGGTCCGGGTCGCCGAGTCGGTCACGTGGGGCGCGGACATCCTCGGGATCGGTACGTACGTCCGCAACGCCGAGGACGGCCTCTACAACCTCTACGTCCTGGATCCGTCGGAGCAGCAGATCCTGCGCTACTCGCCGGCCCAGGACGGCAGCGGCTACCCCGGCGTCGGGTCCGGGTACCTGACGACGCCCCAGGACCTGTCGCGCGCCACCTCGATGTACATTGACGGTGAGGTCTACCTGGCGGACGGCGGGATCGTCGAGAGGTTCGTCTCGGGGCGGGTCGGCAACTGGGGTCCGGACCAGCCGCCGGACGTGCTCCTGCGACCTCTCCCGGCCTACCGGCTCATCGCGTCGCCGGGATCGCGCGGCGAGGGAATCATGTACGGGTACGACGCCGGAAGCGATCGGATCCTGGCCTTCGACAAGGCGAGCGGGAAGTACCAGGCCCAGTTCCGCATCGCGGGCGCCGGCCCGGACTGGACCGACGTCCGGGGCTTCTTCGTCGTGAACCGGGCGAGCGGGCAGACGCCGGTCGTCTACTGGATCAACGAGCAGCGGATCGGCGTGGCGACGCTGCAGGACATCTCCACGCTGCCCACGCCATCTCCGGCGCCCTCGGGCAGCCCGAACGCGTCTCCCGCGGGCTCGACGAAGCCGACCGCCAAGCCCAAGCCGACCGCCACGCCCGCTCCGTAGGATAATCGCCCCATGGGCGGGCGCCTGGTCGAGATGGTCGTCGAGAGCGTGCGGGTGCACATGCTCTCGACCCAGCACGTGGTGATCCTCAAGGACCTGGAGCGCCATCGCTTCCTCCCGATCTGGATCGGGCCGTGGGAGGCGAACGCCATCGCAATGAGGCTCCAGGGGCTCTCTCCGGAGCGGCCGCTCACGCACGACCTGTTCGCGGGCGTCCTGGCGGAGCTGGGGGCCACGATCCGCGAGGTCGTGATCGCCGACCTCGCCGACGAGACCTTCCACGCCCGGATCCTGCTGGAGGCAGCGGGTCGGGTCCTCCAGATCGACGCGCGGCCGTCCGACGCACTGGCGCTCGCCGTGCGAGCGGGCGCGCGCATCTACGCCGCGGAGGACGTCCTGGACCGCGCTGGCGTGGAGAGCGACCGGGCCGACGACGACGAGCCGGTCGATGAGGAGCGCCTCTCCATCTTCCGCGATTTCGTGAACTCGCTCGACGTCGAGCCGGGCACCGATCGGCCCCGGGAGGGGCCGCCGCGCGAGTAGGCCGCGTCGGCGTCAGGACCCGGGCGCAGACTCCACGATCGCCTCGCCGCGGCGCAGCGCGCGGCCCCGGTTCGACCACATCCGGAGCCGCAGGCCCCAGAAGTCCTTCACCGCGCGCCAGATGACCGACGGCCGGGCTCCGGTCGAGGAGCCGGCCGTCCGCGGGTAGTGCGGCACGCCCACCTCGACGAGGGAGCGCCCCGCAGCGCGCAGCTTGATGAGAAGCTCGGCCGAGAAGAATGCGCCCCCGGATTCGACCCGCACTCCCTCGAGGGCCGCCCGCCGGAAGAGCTTGCAGGCACAATCCACGTCGCGTACCCGGAGGCCGAACCAGGCCCGGTTTGCGATCTTGTACAGGCGGGCGTAGATCGTCCGGATGGGCGGGTCCGCCCGCCTGATCCGGTGGCCGACCACGACGTCGGGAGCGTCGGCCTCCGCGAGCCGGCCGGTCAGGCGGCCGAGATCGGCGACCCGGAACTGGCGGTCGCCGTCGGTGAAGCAGACGAGATCGTAGCGGGCCGCCCGGAAGCCCGAGCTGAGTGCGGCGCCGTAGCCGAGGTTCGTGGGGTGGTGGACGGCGCGGACGACGTCCGGGTGCGCCGCCGCGAGGCGGTCCGCGATCGCGGCGGTGGCGTCCTTCGAGCCGTCGTCGACGGCGATGATCTCGAAGCGATCCGCGATCGCGGGCAGGGCCTCGAGCGCCTCGACCACGAGCGCCTCGAGGTTCGCCTCCTCGTCGTGGGCCGGGAAGAAGTAGGAGAGAGCGGGGACGCGCGACCGAGTGTCGAGGCTCATGGCTTCATGGTAGCGGGCGGAGCCCGAACGGTGGCTGAAGGCGCGGCCCGCCCCGCCGCCGGCCGCGGGCCGACGACCCGGTAGAGGGGCTGGATGCCCCCCGGGTCCGGGATCGTCTCCAGGGCCCAGGTCGCCTCGAGGGCGTCGAGCTCGGCGGGGTTGCGCACGAGGTAGACCGGCCGCGTCTCGAGGTTGGCCCGGATGACGTCGTCGACGCTGCCGAGATCCTCGTCGAGGCGATCGCGGTCGTCGACGATGCGGACGTCGGCCCGCTCGCCGAGGACGACGGTCCGGTACCAGAGGGGCGTGGAGAAGCTCCACCACGAGACGACGACCGCGTCCGCGTCCACGGCCCCGAGCGCCCAGCGGCTCCAATCGGCCGCCCGCGTGTCGCGCGACATGTCGATGCGGGACGCCGTCGCGGGCGCGGCGAGGGCCGCCGGGAGCACCAGGGACGCGGCCAGCACCGCCGAAAGGGCGGTCGCGGCGAGGCGAGCTGCCCCGTCCCGCCGGGTCGGGGCGCCGTCCGGTTCCGGGTCGCCCGCCGGGCCCGGGTCGCCCTCGCGCTCGGCCCCGGGTGCCAGGATCTCCACGAGGACGCCGGAGGCGACGCCCAGCCAGGCGACCACGACGAGCACGGGACCCAGGTAGTAGCGGTCGATCGCGGCGTTGGTGTAGGAGGCGGCGAACCAGCACGTGACGACGAGCCAGGTCGCGGTGAGGAGGGCGAACCGGGGGCGTCGCACGGCCGTCAGCAGGAACGCCGCCGGGACGGCCGCCGCCAGGACCCCGAGCTGCGCTCCGGCGAGCGTCACGAGGTCGCCGACCTTGCGCCCGAGATCGCCGAGCGGGTCCACGAGGTCGCCGCGGAACTGCTCGGCGAGCATGATGTACCAGAAGCCGTCCCACGTGCTCGGGAGCCCGTAGACGAGCGGGGCGCCCATCGCGGCCCGGATCGGCAGCTGGAGGTAGAGGGCGGCGGTCGTGCCGAGGAGCGCCCCGGCGCAGAGGGCCACCAGCCCCGGGCGGAGCAGGATCCGCGGCTCCACCGCGACCACGAAGAAGGCGATGCCGGGAGCCAGCAGGATCGTCAGGGTGTGGTTTCCCAGCATCACCCCGTAGAGGACGGCCGAGGCCAGGAGCCACCGGTCCGCCCGGGGTGATCCCGCGCGCCGCCGCCGCTCCCAGGCGACGAGCAGGACCAGCAGGGCTGCCATGAGCGCGAGGTGGAGCGCGTGCGGGTCGGCGAAGCCGCCGATCCGCCACGGGATCGGCGTGAGCGCCAGGAGGAGGCCCGCGCCAAGGGCCACGAAGGAGCGACCGGTGAGCTGCCGGACGAGGACGACCGTGAGGCCCGCGGCCGTCGCCAGGAGAACGGCCGACAGGAGGTTCATCCGCAGGGCGGGCTCGCCGGCCGGACTCAGCACGAGCGACGCGAGCCAGCCCAGGAGCACGTAGCTTGGATAGCCGGTGGGATGGGCCGTGCCGAAGACGGGCGGGACGGCCTGGAACTCGCCGGTGTCCCAGAAGCCCTGGCCGGGGAGGAGCACGCCGCGGGCGAGGACGAAGGCGATGATGCCGACGAGCGCGGGCGCCGCCACGGCCGACCACCGGCGAAGGAGCGCCCCGCCAATGCTCACCAGCCGAGCGTCCGGGCCCAGGCGATCCCCCACGCCTGCACGGCGATCGAGAGGGCCACGAGGCCGCCCACGAGGGCGAGGCGGCCCCGTCGGCGCGCGCCGCGCGACCCCACGAAGCGCTCCGCGCCGAGGCCCACGGCGACGAGGAGGAAGGGGGCGAAATCCAGGCTGAAGCGATACCCGAACTGGACCCAGCCCTGGCTGAAGTGCGCCAGGTTGACGGTCGCGATGGCCAGCGTCGCGAGGAGGGCGCCCGCGACCCGGCGGTCACGCAGCAGGGCGAAGGAGGGCAGCGCCAGCAGCCAGGCCGGGCTCGTGAGGAGCAGGCTCATCCCGGCCTGCCCGGGAACCGCCCACGAGCAGCCGGCCGCGCTCCACGCCAGGCGGGCCGCGCCCGGATCGCAGGGCGGCATGAGCGTGGGCAGGCTGAAGAGCATGATCCCGAGGTTCTGGGGGACGTAGCGGACGTCCTGGAGGGACCACGCGCCGTTGTAGCCGAGGTCCGGGTAGGCCAGCACCTCGTAGCGATAGAGCGCCTCGTAGACCGGGCTGAAGAGAGATCCCGTCGAGGCGAGGTTGTAGGCGAGGAGCCCGAGGATCGGGATCGCCATGCCGATCGCCGCGGATCCTCCGCGCCGCCGCCACCCGCCACCCCCGACCAGGAGGAGGAACGGGAAGCCGAAGGCGACGGTCAGCCGGCTTGTCGCAGCGAGCCCGAGCAGGAAGCCGGCGGCGAGCCGGCGGCAGTCGAGGAGCGGCTGCCGGGCCGTCGGGTCACCGTCGTCGCCGCGACCCCTGCCGTCCAGGGCCAGGCCGACGGCGCCGAGCGCCAGGCCGACCGCGACGACGTGGGCGAAGAACCAGGTTGAACCGGTCGATGCCGCGTACCAGAGGGCCGTTCCCGCGCCCGCGAAGACGGTCAGGAGGAAGCGGAGGGCCCACCGCACGCGGAGCCGACCGAGGACCCAGAAGGCGACCGCGACGCCGAGCGCGCCGCTGACGACCGCGAGCAGCACCTGGTCGACGGCCAGGCCTAGAACGGCAACGAACGGGAGAAGGACGACGGCGGGGAGCGGCGGGAAGGGGATCATGCCGCGGCCGGTCGGGAGGCCGTCGGCGCCCACGACCGGGATCACGTCGTTGAAGTACTCGTTCCCCGGTCCGTCCGCTGAGGCGGCAACGGGGTACTCGATCGAGAAGGCCCCGTCCAGCCACGCCTGTGCCTGCCAGGCGAAGTGGTTGTAGATGACCTGGTGGGCGGGCCGCGTCAGCTGGTAGAGCACGAGGAAGGCGAGCACGAGGCCCAGGCCGACGGCGAGCGCCGTCCGGGCACGAGGGGCGGCCGTCTCGACGAGGGCGCCACCGGGATCGGGCGGCGGGCCCTGGGCTATACTCCGGTCCACCTCAGCGCTCGTTCCAGG
>CAZVPS010000038.1:0-13946 GCA_964629105.1 uncultured Anaerolineaceae bacterium | reverse complement strand
CACGGCGGCGGCCGCGGCGTCCACCTCGGCCTGGGCCGCGGCGGGGTTCAGGCGAACCAGCGGAGCCCCGGCCGCCACCTCGTCGCCCTCGCCGGCGAGTACCTCAGCGATGGTCCCGGGGACGGAGACACCCAGCTCCGCGAAGCGCGCCGGCACCACCCGCCCGTCGGCGACGATCTCCGTCGAGAGCGGGACCGGCGGGATCGACGGCGAGGGCGTCGCGGTCGCTCCGCCACCTGCGCCTCCGCCGAGCAGGAGCCACCCGCCGCCGATGGCGGCGATCACGACGACGAGGACGACGATGAGGCGGCGCATGGGGCTCCTTCGGGGCTGGGCTGGGCCGGGCGCGGTTCGGGAGGCACGGACGGCGGTGCGGGAGGGACGGCGGGGGAGGTGGGCTGATCGTTCATTCGTAGGCGAGGACCTCGCGGACGGCGAGCCGCGACGCGCGCCACGCAGGGAGGAGGCTGGCGATCGCGGCGAGGACGAGGACGATGACGAGCCAGAGGACGATCCCCTCCGGGCTGACGGCGTACGAGAGCGGCCGCGCCAGGAAGACCATCCCGAGGGCGTCGGAGAGCGTCTTGCTGATCGGGATCGAGAGGACCGCCCCGATGCCCCACGAGACCAGGCCGATCAGCACGCCCTCGACGAGGAAGAGCCGCAGGACGGCCCCGTCCGATGCCCCGACGGCCCGGATCACCCCGATCTCTCGCGCCCGTTCCACGACGTTGATGCTCATCGTGCCGGTGAGGCCGAGGCCGCCGACCACGCCCAGGAGGAGGGCCATCATCGAGAGGAAGATCACGAGGACCTCGAAGAGCCGCTCCTGCGTCGCGCGCACCTCGGCGATCGTCGTCGTCGCCGCCACGCGGACCCCCACCGTCTCCAGGTGGTCGGCGGCGGCCTTCCCGACGCGATCCTGGGTGGCGGCGTCACGGGACTCCGTGCGGAGCATGACCACCGTCGCCCGGCCCACGTCGCGGGCGGCCCGCTCCAGGGGCCCGGCGTTCGTGTAGAGGAAGGGGCGCCGGGTCGGCGACTCTGCGATCCCCACCAGCGTCCACGTCGCGTCGCGGCCGTTGACCCGCAGCGTGACCGTGTCGCCGATCCGGAGGTCCGGCTCGTCCTCGCGGACGTTCGCCGTGGCGACCAGGGCGTTGCCGTCGGCGGGGTCCAGCCAGCGCCCCTCCTGCAGCTTCGGGCGCACCATCGTCGTCGCCGGCGGCAGCCCGAACGTGATGAAGGAGCGGCTCTCGGAGCCGTCGCCGCGGATCCGCTGGACGGTGGCGAACCGCCACGCCTCCGCCGCGGCCACGCCCGGGACGCGCGCTGCCTCCGTCTCCAGCAGCCCGGCCCGGGCCGGCCCCGCCAGCTCCACCTGGACGTCGTAATCGAAGTAGGCGAGCGCGTCGTCCAGGGTCCGGTAGAGCGACGCGCGGACCGTGAAGACCGCCATGAAGACGGACGCGCCCAGGGTCAGCGCCGAGAGCGTGAGGAAGAGGCGCGACTTGCGGCGGAAGGTGTTGCGGATCGAGAGGAGGGTGGGGCGGGGAAGGCCGCGCACGCGCTGGATCGCCCGGTCGAAGCGGCTCCGCCCGAAGCCGTCGGCGATCCCGGTGCTGCTCACGGCTTCCCGCACGGTCACCCGCACGCCGTGCCACACGGGCACGAGGGCCGCCAGGAGGGGAACCAGGAGCCCTACCGCCACCTCCAGGGCGAGCACCGCCGGGGGCGCGAAGAAGGTCGTGACGTCGAAGTTGACCAGGCTCGCGGTGAAGACCGTCAACCCGTAGGCGCCGAGGGCACCGAGGGGAAGGGCCACCCCGAGCGAGAGGACCGCGTACGCCAGGACCATCCCGAGGTAGAGGACGGCCACCTGGCGGTTGCGGGCGCCGACGGCCTTCATGACGCCGATCTGGCGTGTCTGCTGGGCGATGATCGCGTTCACCGTGTTCACCACGAGGAAGCCCGAAGCGAGGAGGGCGAGGAGGCCCAAGAAGCCGAGAACGAGGAAGAACCCGGCGAGGAGGTCGTTGGAGGGGTGCTCGCCGGGCGGGGGGACGAAGGTGAAGATCACCTTCACGCCTGTCCGCTCCACCCGCTCGCGGACCCTCTCCGCCACGGCGCGCACCTCCTGGCGGCTCAGCGTCGGGTCGTCGACGAGGATGCGCAGCTCGTCGTAGGCCGTGCCGTAGCCGAGGTCGGCAAGAGTGTCGAAGGTGATGTGGCCGTTGAGGCGGCCGATGTAGAAGGCCGGCGCTGCCCCCACCTCGTGGGAGAGGCCGGCTACCCGGAGGCGGTGGATCGAGCCGTCCACGTTCTGGATCTCGACCTCGCCCGCGGTAGGCACGTCCGCGAGCGTCAGGCTGGAGCGCTCCAGGAGCATCTCGCCCCGCGCCAGCGGCCACGCCGCGCCGGCCTCGGGCGTGACTAGGTCGAGGCGCTGGTCCTCGAAGTCCGAGATCGCGGTCAGCTGCAGCTCCCGGTAGGTCTCGGGGCCCGTGCGCAGGCGGACGGTGACGCTGCGGCGGCCCTCGGCGTCGGCGATCCCCCGCATCTCCCGGACGGTTTCCACGAGGTCGTCGCCGAAGGCGGACGTCGAGAGCGTCGCGCTGGCCGGCCGGCTCGCCAGGTACTCCTCGCGGAGCCCCTCCTGAAGGAGCGCGTTCGACCCGGCGATCGTCCCAACGGCGAAGACGCCCACGGCGATCGAGAGGACGACGAGGAGCGTGCGCGTCCGGGCGACGCCCAGGTCCCGGAGCACCTTCCGCCAGCGGACGCTAGGCACGGGCGGCCTCGCGAGGGTCCCCCGTGGGGTCGCCGAGCCCCGTCGGGGCCGCGACGATCGGCGTCTCGGGGAGCATGCCGTCGAGGAGGTGCCCGTCCACCATGTGGACCGTCCGCCGGGCGTGCGACGCGATGTCCCGGTCGTGGGTCACCATGACGATCGTCTTGCCGTCCGCGACGAGCCCGTCGAAGAGGCGGATCACGGCCTCCGCGGTCGCCGAGTCGAGGTTGCCGGTCGGCTCGTCCGCCACGAGGATCGGAGGGTCGTTGGCCAGCGCCCGCGCGATCGCCACCCGCTGCTGCTGGCCGCCCGAGGTCGCGGAGGGGAGCTTGCTGGCCTGGTCGACCATCTCGACCTGCTCGAGGAGGGCCATCGCCCGCGCCTCGCGCTCCTTCGGGGTCCAGAGGCCGCCGAAGTCCATCGGCAGCATCACGTTCTCGGCGACGGTGAGCGTCGGGAGCAGCTGGAAGAACTGGAAGATGACGCCGACGGTTCGGCCCCGCCACTCCGCCGTCCGGCCCTCGGAGAGGTGGTTCAGGTGCGTGCCGCCCACCCAGACGTCGCCGGCCGTGGCCCGGTCGATCCCGGTCATCATGTTCATGAGCGTCGACTTGCCGGAGCCCGACTTGCCGACGACGGCGATGAACTCCCCGGCGTCCACCTGGAGGTCCACGCCGCGGAGGGCCCGGAACGACCCGGCGTCGGTCAGGTAGTCCTTGACCACGGCGCGCAGGTCGATGAGGTGGCGGCTGGGGGCGGTCTCGACGGGCGCGCGATCGACCGCGCCGCCCAGGAAGCGGCGGAGCACGGAGTCTCCAGGTGCTGGTGCGCGGGCGTCCGCGCGCCCGCTGATCCTATATCGGACGGCGCCTGTCCCCGGATCGAACCACCGGCACCGGGCCGGCCCGCCCGGACCATGGGGCCAGTCCGTGACCGGACGGTCGGGTCGTGGAGCGCGGGCCCTCGCGCCGCCATGGTTGCGCTGTCCCATGCGAACCCCCCTGTCACGGCGCGTCGCGCTCGGCGCGCTGGCCGTCCTCACCACGCTCGCCGTCGTCGCGCCCGTCGAGGCGCGGTCACCGATCCGCAAGATCGAGCCCCGGCGCGTCGTCCCGTACCGGGTCGGCGGCGTCTTTCGGCCGGACACGGACGTCCTGTCGGTCTCGGGATACGCGGCCTGGATGATCGACGAGGCGCTGGGCTCCACGACGCCCCTGCCGCCTCTCGGCGCCGCCTTCCTGCAGGCCGAACGCGAGCAGGGGATCAACGCCCGCTACTTCGTCGCCCATGCGATGCTCGAGAGCGGGTGGGGCGGGTCGGACCTCGCCCGCCTCAAGCGCAACCTCTTCGGCTTCAACGCCTGCGACCGCGATCCGTGGGGCTACGCCACGCGCTTCCCCAGCCACGCCAACGGGGTGGCCGCTGTGGCGGCCTTCCTCCGCGAGTCCTACCTGACGCCCGGCGGGCGCTGGTGGTACCGGTTCGCGACGCCCCGAGCGATCAACATCCACTACGCCTCGGATCCCCACTGGGCCGCCAAGGTCGCGAACCTCGCCAACATCATCGACGGCCTCGTGGTGACCCTGCGCGAGCGCTGGGTGCGGTTCCTGCGCCCCGCGCTCGCAGACGGGCCGGTCGTGGGAGCTCCGGCCGTGCTCCAGGTCCCGTGGCGCGCCAAGCCGGGCGCGCAGCTCCCCGCGGCGCTCCGGTTCGCCGTGCGCTGGACCCCGATCGCGGTCGTCGAAGCATCGGCCGAGATCCCCGCCGCGGCGCCGGGCGCGCCCTGGCGGTTCGCCCTGCGCACGGATGGTTCCGACCACGTGGTCCGACTCGAGCTGGAGGCCCCGGCGCTGCCCGGGATCTGGCGGCTCGACGTCGAGGCCCGCGACAGCGACGGGCGCCCGCTCCCGGAGACCGACCGGCCGCCGATCCCGTCGATCGAGGTCCGGGTGATGGCGGTCGACGAGATCGCGGTCGGGCTCTCGGTCGAGGACGATGGCGACCTGGCCGCCACGGTGACGATCGCCGGGCCGGGGCCCGCGGCCGACGACGCGACGGCGACACCGGATGGCGCTGCCGTGACCGAGCGGGTCGGCGCCGGCGCGACCCTCGAGGTCTGGACGCTCCCCCTCGACCCGACTCAAAGCCCGTCGCGCCAGGCCCTGGTGCCACTCCCGGACACGATGGGCCCGGGCACCACGTGGACGGTGCCGGTGGGCGCGCCCGCCGTTCCCGCCGTTGTCGTCACCCGGATCGCGGGCGGCCTCGACGCGTCTGCCCGCGCGGTGCCGACCGTCGCGCTGGCGAGTCGAGATGCCGACGGCCACCTCATGCTCATTCCACTGGCGGTCGCCAGCCCGCGCGACGACCTGCTCCTGGGGCGACAGGCCGCTCCCGTGCCCATCACGCTGCGAGCGCTCGACGAGCCCGGTTCGCTGGAGGCCGAGATCGCCGCGGTCGACGCCCGCGACGTCAGCCTGGCGCTGGTGGCCGTGGAGGGCACGCCCGGACGGCCGTCGCTCCTCGTCCGCTCGCTCGCCATCGAGGCAGCCCGCGAGACGACGCCGCTGAGCTCGCTGCTCCCGTTCCCCGAGGCATGGCCGGGCGCGGCACGCATCTCGCTCTCCGGGCTTCCCGCGGGCGTACGCCTCGTCGTGGCGGGCATCGTGCTGCCGGACGGCGGGTCCGTGGATCCCGCCACGCTCTCGGTGGCCTGGATCGCGGTGGCCGTGGCCCAGGGGACCGGCCTCGAGCCGGACTGACCCTCCGACAGCAGCGACGTCCTGCGGGCGCGGCCGGCCGCCCTTCCTCACGGCGGGCACCCGGCAAGCCCGGCGCCCGCTATCCTCGACAGGTGCACCGCGGAGAGGTGCCGGAGCGGTTTATCGGAGCGGTCTTGAAAACCGCAGGGCCTTCGCGCCCCGTGGGTTCGAATCCCACCCTCTCCGCCAGGTCCTGGGCACAAACCGGGCTCCGCACGCCGGCGAGCCGGGTGGCCGCAGCGGTGGGCCCCACGCCTGGCAGCTTGAACAACCGCACGCGCTCGACACTCACGGCCTCCCGCGCATCGGGTACGCTCGGGCGGCCGGTCGCGCCGCGTTCCCCGCTGGGGCGGCCGGCGACTCCGGAGCATGGGCACGCATGACGCAGGGACTCATCGAGAACCCGGTCCTCAACTCCCCGTTCGTCGAGCCGACGCGCCACTTCCGGACGACCGCCGACGGAGAGGTCACCGGCGAGATCGAGGAGCGCCGCCGGCCCAGCGAGTTCTTCGTCCCGGTCGCGAGGCCCAGGAAGAGCAGCCCGCAGCTCACCCTCGACGCCTTCGGCCCGCCGACGCGCCAGCAGCCGAACGAGGTCGTCAACGAGATCCGCCAGGCCGTCGCCCGCTGGCGCACCCAGGGCTACCCGCACACCACGCCGACCACCCGCGACCTCCTCGCGTACTGGCGCGGCGAGGATCGCGAGCGACGCCTCTTCTTCTGCCAGGTCGAAGCGGCCGAGACCGCCATCTACCTGGCCGAGGCTGCCGCCCGCGTCGGCGACACGAAGGCGCTCAACGTGATCGCCTCGGAAAACGCCCGGCTCAACGACGGCCTGCGAAGACTGGCCCTCAAGATGGCGACCGGCTCGGGCAAGACCGTGGTCATGGCCATGCTCATCGCCTGGCAAGCCCTGAACAAGCTGACCGACCCCTACGACAAGCGCTTCTCGACGCGCTTTCTCGTCGTGACCCCGGGGATCACGATCCGCGACCGCCTCCGGGTCCTCCTCCCCAACGATCCCGGCAACTACTACCGGGCCATGGACCTCGTCACCGCCGAGCAGCTCGACCGCCTCCAGGCCGCCACGATCCTGGTGACCAACTTCCATGCCCTGATTCGGCGCGAGAAGATCGAGGCCGCCGCCCTGACGAAGAAGGTCCTCGCCGCAGGGGGTGACCTGGACCGCTTCAAGGAGTCGCCGGCCGAGATGGTCCGGCGCGCCTGCAACGTCTTCGGGACGGCGAAGAACATCGTCGTCCTCAACGACGAGGCCCACCACTGCTACGCCCCCGCCCCCGTCGAGGACGGCGGCCTGGGCGAGACCGCCGGCGAGCGCGCGCTCGATGCCGACGAACGAACGGAGGCTCGAAGGACCACCGAGGACGCCCGGGTCTGGCTGTCCGGGCTCCAGGCTGTCCGCGACAAGATCGGCGTGCGGGCCGTCTTCGACCTCTCCGCGACCCCGTTCTTCCTCCGCGGCTCGGGCTACCCCGAGGGGACGCTCTTTCCCTGGGTCGCCTCGGACTTCGGCCTCATGGACGCCATCGAATCGGGGATCGTCAAGGTGCCCCGGCTTCCGGTTGCCGACGACTCCACGACCGGCACCGGGCCCGCCTACCGCGACCTCTGGCTCCGGGTCCGCGACGGGCTTCCGAAGAAAGGCATCAAGGACACCCCGATCGACGGCGAGCCGGTCATCCCCAAGGAGCTCGAGGGTGCCCTCCTCACGCTCTACCGCGACTACGAGCGCGCCTACGGCGAGTGGGATGCTGCTGGCATGGGCACACCGCCGGTCTTCATCGTCGTCTGCTCGAACACGTCGGTCAGCAAGCTGGTCTACGACTGGATCGGCGGCTGGGAGAAGGAGCTCCCCGGTGGGCCCGGCTCGCCCGGCGGGCCCGGCGCGCCCGGCGGTCCCGGCGCGACCAGCGACGGCACGGTCCTCGTCCCCGGCAAGCTCGCGCTCTTCTCCAACGTCGACCGCGACCGCTGGCTCACCCGCCCCGTCTCGCTGCTGGTGGACTCCGCCCAGCTCGACCGCGGCGACGCCCTGGATCCCGAGTTCAAGCGCGCCGCGGCCCACGAGATCGCCGAGTTCAAGCACGAGTACGTCACCCGCTTCCCGGGCCGCTCCGCGGACGACATCGGCGACGAGGAGATCCTGCGCGAGGTGATGAACACGGTCGGCAAGCGGGGCCGACTCGGCGAGGCGATCCGCTGCGTCGTCTCGGTCTCCATGCTGACCGAGGGTTGGGACGCCAACACCGTCACCCACATCCTGGGCATCCGCGCCTTCGGGACCCAGCTCCTCTGCGAACAGGTCGTCGGGCGGGCGCTCCGCCGGGCCGCCTACGACGCCAACGACGAGGGGCTCTTCGAGGCGGAGTACGCCGAGGTCTACGGGATCCCCTTCAGCTTCCTCCAGACGGGGCAGGGGACGCCGAAGAAGCCGAAGCCCGTGCTCGTCGTGAAGGCGCTCCCCGAGCGGGCGCACCTGCGGATCGAGTTCCCGCGCCTCATGGGCTACCGCTGGGAGATGCCGACCGACCGCCTGACGGCCACCTTTGACGAGCACGCGGTCCTCGCCCTCTCGACCGACGAGGTGCCGACCACCGTCGAGCTGGACCCGATCGTCGGCGAGATCGCCGTCCATTCGCTCGACGACCTGCGCGAGCAGCGCCTCAACACGGTCGTCTTCGCGGTGGCAAAGCGGACCCTCGACAACTACTTCCGCGACGATGGCGATGCCGAGCGGCCGTGGCTCTTCCCGCAGCTCGCCCGGATCGCCCGCGCCTGGATCGAGGCCTGCGTCCGCCCGAACCTGAAGGACCACGCCTTCGTCCAGATGCTCATGCTCACCGAGTACAGCCACGCGGCGGCCGAGCGCCTCTACCGCTCCATCGTTTCCGGCACCGCCGGCGAGAAGCGCCTCGTCCCGATCCTGCGCCCGTACGAGGCGATCGGCTCCACCGACGGGATCTCCTTCGAGACGACGAAGCACTGCTACGACATCACGAACAGCCACGTCAACCGCGTCGCCCTCGACTCCGGCTGGGAGGCGAAGCTCGCCGAGGTCCTCGACGGGATGCCCGAGGTCGTCTCGTTCGTGAAGAACCAGGGCCTCAACTTCAAGATCCCGTACACGTACGAGGGCCGCGCCGGCCACTACGTCCCGGACTACCTGATCCGCCTCAGGGACGGGGCGGGCGAGGGGCGGCCGAAGGCGGGCGACGGCCCGGACGACCTGCTGACCCTTGTCCTCGAAGTCACGGGCGAACGCAAGAAAGAGAAGCAGGCGAAGGTCGCCACCGCGGCCGACCTGTGGGTCCCCGCCGTCAACAACTGGGGCGGCCTGGGCCGCTGGGCCTTCCTGGAGGTCACCGACCCCTGGGATGCCGGCAACCTGATCCGGGCTCGATACCTCGCGGGCACGCCCGCGGGAGAGCCATCATGAACAGCGAGCTTCAGGGGTACTCAGGCAGCCCCAGCAGCCGTAGCACCGACAGGCTGTCGGCGAGCTGGTTCCAGACGATGCCCGCACCGTCCTCGATGATCGTCAGATCGTTTCGTTGCGAGGCTGTGCCGCGAGCGAGCCAGTCGAACCACTCGACCGGCACGCCGATCTCGCGACCGTCGACCAGTTTCACCCAGAGGCGCGTCTCGTCGACGACCGCGGAGACCGCCCGCGGCCGCTTGAGTCCTTCGGCGATTGTCGACAGCGTCATCAGGTCGCCTCAGATCGCGGCGCGAACCGGCTCCTCGGCATCGAGGGTCCCGATCCCTGACCGGGCGAGGAAGGCGAGGAGTCGCCCTGAAGAGACCCTGCCGCGCTTGCCGTTCGCCCAATGCCAGTCGAGCACAAGCAACCGTGCGGGAATCCCCCGATCCAACTCTGATAGAACCGCCGGCCAGGCCTCGTACGTGGACGGGAACCGCCCCACGACCTTGTTGGAGGGGATCAACCGGAGCGAGTACTCCACCGCCCCGATGACGCGGATGTCCAGCCCTTCGCCCGGCTTGGGTGCGTACCGACCCAGCTCGCCCTTGCTGAAGTCGTACTCGAATTCTTCATCGGGATCAGCGTCGTTCGTGTGCACGTCGATCGCGCTTCGTGGCGCGCCATGCGGAGATGATTCGCGGGCGACTCGTCGTGCTGCGGTCACTCAGCTCGCCGCCGCATGTCCAGGAACCGGGCGTCGCAGGCGCGGACGGCCCGCCGCCGCCAGGGCCGCGTCAAGAAGCTCAATGCCACCGCCGACCTCGTACCGCTCCCCATTGGCGAGCCGGCACACCAGCACCAGGTCGTCGGGCGACCTGCCAGCATCGAAGGCCACCAGGGCAGAAGCGAGGGGGTCGGCGCTCGACGGTGATTCCGGGGACACACGTTCGCCCATGGGATCCTCGAGCCAGTACGAAGTGGCGCCGTCGATCTCAATGATCGTCGGACGGGCGAGGCGCGCGCGCAGCGAGCGGGCTCGCGCCACCTCAGAGAATGCCGGTCGTGTGGGCACGCCTCCTCAGACCGCGGCGCGAGCCGGCTCCTCGACGTCAAGGGTCCCGATTCCCGACCGGGCGACGAAGGCCAGTAGCCGGCCGGACCCGACCCTTCCGCGCGTGCCGTTGGCCCCGTGCCAGTCGAGGACGAGCAACCGTGCGGGAATCCCCCGATCCAGCTCTGTCAGAACCGCGGGCCAGGCCTCGAAGGTGGACGGGAACCGCCCCACGACCTTGTTGGAGGGGATCAACCGGAGCGAGTACTCCACGGCTCCGTCGACACGGATGTCCAGTCCTTCGCCCGGCTTGGGTGCGTACCGGCCGATCTCCCAGCCGGTGAAGTCCGTGATCTCCGGGATCTCGAGGTCATCGTCGTGCGTAGGCATCGCGTTCGCGCTTCGTGGCGCGCCGTGCGGAGATGATCCGCGGGCGAGACCCGCCTTCCGAGGTTACCACGACGAGCAATCGACCCATCGAGGACCAGCCGACCGTGATGAACCGGGGCTCGTCCATCGAATGCAGCACGTCGTATCGGGTCCTGGACGACGGGTTCACGACCACGGACTCGGCCTCGAGGAACGAGACGCCGTGCTTCCAGGCATTGATCCGCTCCTTCTCTCGGTTCCAGCCGTAGAGTCCCACCCGCGGCACGGTAGCCAGCGCCGCTTACCCGCCTCTCATCCGAATAACTGGGAGACAAGCCATGCCGCGTAAGGTGGACGGGACGCCGAAGAGCCGGACCCCGGTTCGGGCCGTCCGCCACGACGGCGAGACACGCGCCAACATCCCCACCGCCGAGCTGGAGTCTTTCGCCCGCCCCGAGGAGAAGAGGCCCGCGATCGTGCGCTACCCCCGCGACCCCTCGCTCGACCCCCAGCTCGTCTGGCGCGGCAAGGACGAGCAGGACGCCGAGGACCTCCGCGTCCCGGCCGTCCCCGTCTACATCCAGGAGATCATCGATCCGCTGGCCCTCGTCGAGGAGCTGCGCGCCGAATCGGAGGGCCGCCGCCCGGAGGCCCAGCTCGACCTCTTCGGCCCGTACACGGACCTCTCGTTCGAGGAGAGGGTCGACTTCTACCGCCACCCCGGCAAGTGGACGAACCGGATGATCCTGGGCGACTCGCTGCTGGTGATGACGAGCCTCGCCGAGAAGGAGGGCCTCAAGGGCCAGGTCCAGGCGATCTACGTCGATCCGCCCTACGGGATCAAGTTCGGCAGCAACTGGCAGGTCTCAACGCGCAAGCGCGACGTCCGCGATGGCAAGGACACCGACCTCACCCGCCAGCCGGAGCAGGTGAAGGCCTACCGGGACACCTGGGAGCTCGGCATCCACTCCTACCTCGCCTACCTGCGCGACCGTCTCGTGGTGGCCCGCGAGCTGCTCACGGAGTCGGGTTCGATCTTCGTCCAGATCGGCGACGAGAACGTCCATCTTGTGCGGGCGATTGCCGACGAGATCTTCGGGTCCGGCAACTTCGTCGCCCAGATTGTGTTCGCGAAGACCGGAGCGTTCTCCTCCGAGCTCCTCAGCCGCTCGCACGACTACCTGCTCTGGTATGCCAGGGATCGCGAACAGGTCAAGTACCGTCGACTGCTCGCGGGCCGGGTTGAGCGTACCGAGGGCGGAACGTTCAGCTGGATCGAGACCGAGGATGGCGCACAGCGTCGCCTCTCAGCCGATCAGATGCGCGGCGATGACCCGCTGCCCGCCGGTCGACGCTTCCGAGCCGACAACCTGGTGTCGAGTGGTGCCTCCGCTGCTTCGACGCCCGTGACCTTCGCGGGCGCGGAATTCTACCCGAGCCCGGGGACCCATTGGAAGACCACGATCGACGGCGTCCATCGCCTGATCGCGGCGCGGCGAGTCGTTCCAGTCGGACGAATCCTCGCCTACAAGCGCTTCGAAGACGACTTCCCGTACATGCCGGTCGGCGATGTGTGGGAGGACACCATTCTTGGGACGTTCTCGGACAAGTGGTACGTGGTTCAGACGAGCACGCTCACAATTCAGCGCTGCCTTCTCATGACCACCGATCCCGGCGACCTCGTGCTCGATCCGACGTGCGGGTCCGGGACGACCGCGTACGTCGCCGAGCAGTGGGGCCGGCGCTGGATCACGATCGACACCAGCCGGGTGGCGCTCGCCCTCGCGCGCTCGCGCCTGATGGCCGCGAAGTACCCGTGGTACCTGCTCGCCGACTCCGAGGCCGGCATCCGCCGGGAGGCCGAGGTCTCCGGCGCGCTCCCGCCGGTCCCTCTCCCGCCGACCGCGAACGACATCCGCCGTGGCTTCGTCTACGAGCGCGTTCCCCACGTCACCCTGAAGTCGATCGCCCAGAACCCCGAGATCCGCGAGGGGATGACCCGCGCCGAGATCGACGCCGCGATCGCCCGCAACGCCGACACCGAGACGCTCTTCGACCGCCCGTACGAGGACCGCAAGGTCGTCCGCGTGGCCGGCCCGTTCACCGTCGAGAGCCTCTCGCCCCACCGCGTCCTCGCCGACGGCCCCGAGGACGCCACCCCCGAGCCGCCCGCGCTCATGGAGGACGCCGGCCGCTTCGTCGCCAGCATCCTCGACAACCTCCGCCGGGCGGGCGTCCAGAACACGAAGCGCGGCGAGCGCCTCGAGTTCCTCCGCCTCGACCCGTATCCCGGCACCTGGGTCCAGGGGATCGGGGAGTACGCCGAGGCCGGGGCGAGCAAGACCGTCGCGGTCGCCATCGGCCCCGAGTTCGGCACGGTCGGACCCGAGCTCGTCCGCGACGCCGCGAAGGAGGCGGTGAAGGTCGCCGACCTCCTCGTCGTCTGCGGCTTCGCCTTCGACCCCCTCGCCGGCGAGGAGGCGTCGACCCTCGGCCGCCTGGCGATCCTCCAGGCGCGGATGAACCCCGACCTCGCGATGGGCAGCGACCTCCTCAAGAAGACGGGCTCGGGCAACCTCTTCATGGTCTTCGGCGAGCCCGACATCGAGGTCCGCCCGGCCGACGACGGGCGCCTCGTCGTCGAGGTGCGCGGCCTCGACATCTACGACCCGACGACCGGCGAGCTGCGCTCGTCCTCGGTCGACGACATCGCCTGCTGGTTCCTCGACACCGCCTACGACGGCGAGAGCTTCTTCGTCCGCCACGCCTACTTCGCCGGCGCCGACGACCCCTACGACAAGCTCCGCCGCGCCCTCCGCGCCGACATCTCCGACGAGGCCTGGGCCTCCATCAACTCGACGGTCTCGCGCCCCTTCCCGCGCCCTTCCAGCGGCCGCGTCGCCGTCAAGGTCATCAACCACTACGGCGACGAGGTGATGAGGGTGTACGGGGTGTGAGGGCGATGTGCCGTCTGGACCCGGCGGTACCGCTTGACGGAATCAACGCGGGTTTGTACGGTTCGACTATTGAGACCGTGATCCCGCGCTTCGGCGCGCGGTCGCGTGGCATTGAAGGGGTCGGCCGCGACTACGCGCCCGGCCCTTTTTCTATGCCCGGGATCCCCGTCGTCCGCCGGGTCCACGAGAGATGACGATGCGCGTCGCGATCTTCTTCGACGGCAAGAACTTCCATTCGGGACTGCGGGCTACGGCAGGCACGGCCCGCCTGGACTATCCGAAGCTCGCCGACTGGCTCGTCTCACGCGCGGGCGGCGACTCAATGTGGGGCGCCCACTACTACACCGGCGTCGAGCGCGGCGAGGAGGCGAAGAGCGAGAGCCAGCAGGGGCTCCTGCGCTTCCTCAGGGCACTCGAGCTCGAGCCGGGCTACTTCGTCAAGCGCTTCGATCGCAAGGCCGACCGCACGGTATGCCCGCACTGCGGCGGGGAGACCACGTACACGCAGGAGAAGGAGGTTTGGGAATGATGGCCTGATTTGGCCCCACCGTGATGCTCTGAAATGGCCCCACCC
>CAZVPS010000037.1:9442-14141 GCA_964629105.1 uncultured Anaerolineaceae bacterium | reverse complement strand
GCGACGAACCCGCCGACAGCCCCAGTCTGGACCTCGGCGCTTCACCACGACTTACCCGGAACTCATCCCCGGACCGCGCCCATCGCCTCGGGGCCGGCCGTACCAGCCCGAGGACTCGCGTCAGCCGGGGCGAGGGACGGAAAGGGCCGTTCGGCGGGCGCGGGGGTTGCCGTCACGCCGGTGATGCTACGGCGACGCTGCCGCTGATTGCGGCGACGTTGTCTGGAGGCCCAGGAGGCGAGCTGCCTCGGCCATCCGATCGTCATAGGTGACGATCTCGGCCAGGTCGTCCCCGATCGACAGTGCGGTCGCGACGTGGATGGCATCGAGGGTCCGCTGGATCCGCGGCTCAAGGACGCCCGCCGCATCGAGGATCCGATCGTCGATCGCGACAAGATCGACGTTTCGGAGTCCGTCTCGGACGGTCGCCAGCGCGTCCGGCCCGAGATGCCGAACCGCGAGGAGAGCCTCGGTGCGCAGGATCGCTGAAGAGACTCGCCGCTCCGGGCGCCCCGACAGGAACTCGCGAAGCGCTCCCGTCTCGGGTTCGGCGATCAGCACCTTGACCAATCGGGGCCACGCGCAGAAGGTCGCCGTCCCCCCGCCGCCACCCTGCGCAGGATGGCGCTTGCCTGCCGGCGCAGCTCACGGACCCCAACCTGATCGATGTGCGACGTCGTAGCACTTCACCGTCGCCTCGAGGTTCACCATGGCCATGACCGCTGAGTTCGCGTGCCGGATGGTCAGGGTTCCCAGATGGTGAGTCCGACATGTGGCGCCATGAGCGTGAAGTCACGGTCGGTAGAGAGCATGACGAGGTTGTGGCGAACGCAAAGCTGAGCGAGCAGCACATCGATGGTGCCGACTTGGATCCCAATCCGGCGGCAGGCGTTCCGTGACTCGGCAGCCTCGACGTGGTCGGTCCTGTCGGGGATGAGCAACGGCAGCGACGCAAAGCGATCGACGATGGCGTCGCGGGCCTTGGGCCCTCGGAAACCCTGGAGCAGTTCCTGGAGCACGAGCCCGGTCGTGAAGACGCCCTCACCGCTGTCGAGGGCATCGCGCAAGCGCCGGACACCCGGCTGGCCACTGGTCTCGTCACGTCGCAGCG
The DNA here is from genome assembly GCA_964629105.1 of uncultured Anaerolineaceae bacterium. Lineage (GTDB taxonomy): Bacteria > Chloroflexota > Limnocylindria > Limnocylindrales > CSP1-4 > CTSoil-043. The sequence continues at coordinate 13,030 of CAZVPS010000037.1, read as the reverse complement.
CCAGCGACCAAACGCTCGTATCAACAAAGATATTCACGAACGCGATCGATCTGCCTTGTAGTTGTATTCCGGATCCCACTCCAAGGCGCCGAAGAGCTCCACCAGCCGCTTCTGCTCATGGCGAGCGACGTACTCGCGCAAGGCGCGCGTGACCGCGGCTGTCTTGGTGCGCTCACCACTTACCTTGACGGCCCGATCCAGAAGGCGTGGGTCGATGTCTAGGTTGGTCGGCATGTGCGGATGGTCGCACATACATCCGCACACCGTCAATGGCGATCCACGAACGAGTAAGCATCCCAACGTCTGTGCTGGGCGGCGAGACGGAGTTGAGCCCCATCCATTCAATCCCGTCCGGGGGTGGGGCCAGTGACGAACGAGCACCAGGACGCGGAGTGAGAGCAGCGCTTGGAGCGTGTGTCGGTATTGGCCAGCGGGATCGCCCGGGCCGGTGCGAGAATCTGGTATGCGCAGCAAGACGTTCCGCCCGTACGACCAGGACAGCCTCCTGCTGATGCCGCCCAGCCTCCATGACTGGGTCGACCCCGACGGCCTGCCGGCGTTCCTGAGCGACCTCGTCGACGAGCTCGATCTGGCGCCCTTCCTGGCCGCCCACGACGAGCCGCGGGGGATGCCGCCCTACCATCCGCGGCTCATGCTCAAGGTCCTTCTCTACGGCTACGCCATCGGGGTGCGGAGCTCGCGCAAGCTCGAGGAGCGCCTCGGCTCGGACGTCAACTTCATGTTCCTCGCGGGACAGGCCCGGCCCGACCACAAGACGATCGCCGAGTTCCGGCGCCGGCACCTGGCCGCCTTCGAGGGGCTCTTCCTGACGGCGCTCCGGCTGTGCCAGGCGGCCGGGCTCGCGAGGCTCGGCCGGGTCGCGATCGACGGCACGAAGCTCAGGGCCGCAAGCAGCTCGGCGTGTGGGCTCGCCGCGGCGCACTGCGCCAGGGCGGTCTCGAGGCGCCTGACGCGCTCGGCCGCCTCGCGCACGACCGCGTGGTAGTGCTCGAGCACCACCCCGTCGGCGGCGTGCTCGAAGGTGAGCCCCGCCAGCCAGGCGTCATGGACACGGCTCCAGGCTCGCACCCCGACCGGCGGGTGGATGGCGCGGCGCAGCAGGAACTTGCTGAGTCGGTGCTTGGCGCGCAGCAGGTCGGCCTTGGCATCGTCGCGAGCCCGGACCAGGTCGCGCAGGGCCTCGTGGGCCTCGTCGGGGACCCAGACCGGCGTGAGGTCGCCGCTGCGCAGCAGCCGTGCCAACTTGGCCGCATCGCGCCGGTCGGTCTTGATCCGGTCACCGGGCTTGACCGGGATGAGTGAGGGCGCCACGACCAGGCACGCGATGCCCATGGCGGTCAGCTGGCGATGGAGGGCGTAGCCGGTGGGGCCCGCCTCGTAGGCGACCTCCAAGTGGAGGTCCGGCGCGCCGAGCCGCTGCATCAGCCGCCGCACCGCGGACGGATCGTTGGCGATGTGGCCGTGGTCCTCGGGATCGCCGAAGGCCTCTGCAACCGCGACGGCGATCGACGCCTTGTGCACGTCCAATCCCACGAACCGGGTACGCTCTGACATGGACCGGCCTCCCGTATGTGGCTCTGTGCGGGCAAGCTTGAGCGACCCGCGCAATCCACGATGATGCGCGAGCGCCGGTCCTTCCATGTTGACTAGAGTGGGACGTGCGCGTCCAGGTGGCAGAGCGTGACGGTGGGGGCGGCGTCGGCGATCGCGCTCGCCCACTTCGCGTCGTTCGCGATGACGATCCCGATACCGGCGCCCATGGCCGTGGCGATGATGAGCGCATCGGGGGTCTTCAGGCTCGTCCGGGCGCGCAGCCCCGCGGCTTCCCGGGCAATCCCGTAGTCGATGCTCGACACGGTCAGGTTGGGGAAGTGGAGCAGGAATGCGTCGACGATCCCGAGGGCAGCCGGGCCAGCATCAAAGGGGCGCACGAACGTCTCGGCAACGCTCACCGCGCTGATCGTCGCGCGGTTGCGCCCGGTCCGCACGAAGTGGTCGATGACCACGGTCGCCGCCGGGCTGGCCTCCTCGCTGGCGTTCAGATACGCGAGGACGACCGAGGTGTCGAGCAGGACCTCGGCGTTCGGAGGCACGGCCGCCTCAAGCGACGAGCGGCTCACGCTTCATTCCAGCTGTCCCGCTCGGCCTCCAGGTAGACGCCGGCGTCGGCACCCCAGAGTCCCCGCAGCGCGCCCGCGTAGCTCGTGCGGACGCGCCGCAGATGGAGCGTTGCGCTGTCCCCAGGCTCGAGCTCGACAACAAACGTCTCGCCCGGTTCAATCCCGGCGGCTCGCACGATCGCGTCGGGGATCGTGATCTGGTTCCGCGCGCGGAGGTGCGCTTCTGCGCTGACGGTCTTCGCCATGGTGGTGGCCATGCCTCCTGGACACCCTGCCGATCAGGGTGGAGTGCGGCCCAACCGTCCGGACCGATACGAACGGTGCTCGCGGTTCTGAATACCGTCACGCGTTCAGATCAGGCGGCCCAAGCAAGCCTGGCAGTTGGCGCCTCCGCCTCCGCCTCCGCCTCCTCCTCGAAGCTGCTGCGCCTGCCGGGCATATCGCAGCGAGGCCGGGCCTCGCGGCCCGGCCTCGTGGGGGCGCGTGCTGGCTAGTCGCCTCGCTGAGCGCCTACTTCCTGAGCCTGAAGAACGCCGTGAGCGTGGAACCATCCATGAACGTGACGGTCGCCCGGTAGTACGTGTCTTGAGTCACCTTCGGCGTCTGCCAGTTCTGGATGAACTGGTGGCCTGTCGTGTCGTACCGTAGGCTCGTGCCTCCGGTCGTCGTCATTTCGACCAGGTCTTCGTTGGCTGGCTCCGTCGCACAGCCTGCCAACTTCGCCTGCGTGAAGCTCTTGATGTCGGCCGTGGACGTCTTCTCGATCGCCCCTGCGAAGACGTTGAACTTGAGCGGGACCGTCGATCCGCCCTTGACGGTGTTCCACATTGTGGTCTGGCAGTTTGGGATCGGAGGAACACCGGGGGCGGCGACGAAGTACGAGTTCGGCACGCCAACCGGCGCGTAGAAGCCGGACCCACTGGCATTCCAGGCCGTGATCGCGAAGTTGACCGGCGTGGCCGACAGGACGATCGTGTGGTTGGTGCTGGCCGAGGCGAGGGTGCCAAGGGTGATCGAGTAGTTGCCCACGTTCTCGCCGGCAACCCGGCTCAGGGCTCCCGTGACCGAGATGGCCTCGCTCAGGGTGTAGGCGAAGGCCGGGTCGGCGGCCCCGTAGACCTTTGACTGGCCGGCGGTCGGGGTCGCGATGACGGTCTTCCGGGTGATCGCGAAGGTCTCGGAGCCGATGCTGCCGAAGTGGTTGGCGTCGCCGGCCCAGCTCGCGTCCGCGGTGGCGGTGCCGACGATGACGTTGTCGGTGTAGGCGAGCGAGGCGCTCACGTCGACCGGGCTCATGCCGACGCCCGTGGCCTCGGCCGAGCAGGGCTCGATCACGCTGCCCGTGTAGACCTGGCTGACCGGGCAGGTGACCGTGACCGTCGAGGCGGCCTTGGTGATCGCGAAGGTCTCGGAGCCGATGCTGCCGAAGTGGTTGGCGTCGCCGGCC
>CAZVPS010000037.1:0-9342 GCA_964629105.1 uncultured Anaerolineaceae bacterium | reverse complement strand
TCGGATCAGCCGCGCCGTAGACCTTCGACTGGCCGCTGTTGGGGGTGACCGTGACGCTCTTCGGCGTGATCGCGAAGGTCACCGGCGTGGCCGACAGGGCGAGCGTGTGGTTGGTGCTGGCCGAGGCGAGCGAGCCCAGGCTGATGGCGTAGGTGCCCACGTTCTCGCCGACGGCCCGGCCCAGGGCGCCGGTCACGCTGATGGCTTCGCTCAGCGTGTAGGTCAGGGTCGGATCAGCCGCGCCGTAGACCTTCGACTGGCCGCTGTTGGGGGTGACCGTGACTGGCTTCTTGTTGACGACCTGCGCAAGAACCGAACTGGTGCTCGCCGCAAAGCCGGTGGCGCCGCTGTACTCGGCGGTGATGCTATGAGTCCCGGCCGCCAGGGCGGACGTCGTGCACGTCGCGGTATTCCCCGTCACCGCAGCATCCAGGCACAGAGTGTCCGTACCACGCTTGAACGTAACGGTGCCAGCTCCACTCGGGGAGGGACTGATCGTCGCGGTGAAGGTGACCGAGTCGCTGTACGTGCTCGGGTTCGCGCTGCTAGATAGCGCCGTCGACGTTGTAGCTGTCGGGGGCGTCGTCGAGTAGTTGGCATCGGCATTCTTGCTGCCGCCACTGAAGTCGCCCGAGACACAGATGCTGCGGCCGTCCGTGCCGGTGATCACGGTGAAGGCGGCACCCGACTCCACGGTCCAGTTCGAGAAATACCGAGCCGTGGGAGCAGTGAGCGCCGTTCCGGTCGCCGCAGCGTCGAGTCGAAGCGACTCCGAGCTCCCGACGCCGATAGTCCCAGGGGCGCTCTTCGCGGTCGTCGTGCCGGTACATCCTGCCGCGCTGTAAAGAGTGGCGGTGATCGTCGCCGTGACGCCCAGGGGCAGGATGCCCACCTTCACGTTGCCGTCGGTGAAGCTTGTCGTGGCGGTGCCTGACAGCTCGCCGGTCGCGACCACGCGGTAGGTCGCGGCGAACCAGGAGGGCAGAGTGAACTGGTCGAAGATCTGGCCTTCGGCGTCGGCGATCGCATCGACGTTCCGGCTCCAGCTGCTTCCCCAGTCGTCATTCACATAGATGTGCACGCCCTCGCCGGGCTGCCAGTTGGCGCCCGTCAGGGTGACCAGCTCGCCGGGGGCGTAGTCGGCCTCGTCGCTCGAGATGGTCGGGGCCGCCACCTGGACAGGCGCTGGATCCGCTGGCGGCTCGGTTGCCAGCGCCGCGGTCGGCAGGACCAGCGACGAGACCAGTGCAAACGCTGTCAGGAGCGCGAGGGCGCGCTGCCTGGGACGGGAATACAGACCCATCGGATTTCGCCTCCACCCGAGATGCCATGACCGGGGCGCTGGCTGGTGCGATCTCTGGGCCGACCGACGGCCGGGAAGTGAGGACGAAGCGATGAGTGCGATCGAGGACTGACGATTCGGTCGACCTGTGGCTGCTGTCGCATGCGTCAGCGCATTGAGTTCGGCACGACCCCCCGGCCGCCGCGAACAGACATGGTACGCCGGTACTACCCACTGTCCAGTACCAACGGGCTGTAATGGTGCGGGTCCGCACCGGCCCGGGGCATCGGGCGCGCTGGACGCAGCCCTCAGCACGCGGCCCTGCAGACGCCCGCCGGCACCGGAACGTGCCAGATGCAGCGAGGCCGGGCCTCGCGGCCCGGCCTCGCCGATCAACAGCTGGGTGAGCCGCCGGCTACGGCACGAGGGTGATCCGGTTCTGCGGTCCCGGAGCGACCGGGGAATGGGCGACGAAATAGGCCTCGAGGGCGTCCGTGTCGACGGCGCCGCCGAGGCGGTTCGTGCCCAGCTTGAGGACGGCGAAGTTGTCGCCGCCGTCCGCGAGGAAGCTGTTCACGGTGATCCGGTACGACGCGGCCGGATCGACCGTGACGCCGTTGATCTTGATCGTCGTCGGGTCGACCTTGCTGCAGGGAGCGGCCGACGTGCTCCAGGAGTAGGTGAACCCGGCCGAGACCTGGAGGATCTTCTGGCCGCCCGCCGGCTGGCCGCAGCCCACGAACTGCTGCTCCAGGAGCGTGTCGAGGTTGGCGCCGGTCACGGTCATCGTGACGAGGCTGTTGCCGAACGGCTGGACCGCGAACGATTCGCCGTAGGTGACGTTGCCGTCGCCCTCGCCGGCCGTGCTCGACGCATACGTCAGGTCGGCCCGAATGCCGCCCGGGTTCATGAACGCGGCGACCGCGTCGCCGGACCCGGGGTTCTTCGTCTGCTCGAACTGGGCATCGGCGATGACGTCACCGAGCGCGGACTCGCCCGCCCCATTGCCGGTGCGCGTGATGTTCTGGGTAATCGAGCCGATGATCCGGTTGGCGAGCGGCGCCGCGATCGCGTCGTACTTCGCGATGAGCGTCGTCTCGTCCTCCGCCTTCAGGACGTCACGCGTCACGATCTTGTTGTTCGCGGACATGCTCACGACCTCGCCGGTGGCCCGACTGATCGTCAGGTCGACATCGGAGACGATCCGCCCGAACGAGCTGCCGCTCGTCACGAGCTTGCCGCCGATGTTGCAGTTGTACGCGTTGTGCGTGTGGCCGCTCAGGACGACGTCGACTTCGGAGTCGAAGCGGTTGACGATGTCGACGATGGCGCCGGAGATCCCGACACAGCCGTTGTACGGCGCCGGAAGCGCCTGGGCGCCGCCCTCGTGGATCAGCACGACGACGGCCTCGACGCCCTTCCTCTGGAGATCCGGGATCAACGCGTTGACCGTGTCGGCCTCGTCCATGAAGGTGAGGCCGGCGACGCCGGACGGCGTGACGATGGTCGGCGTCCCTTCAAGGACGATCCCGATGAAGGCGACCTTCGCGCCGGCGAAGCTGCGGATCTTGTAGGCCGGGAAGACGGTCTTGCCGTTCTTCTCCCAGACGACGTTGGCCGCCAGGAAGCGGAAGTCCGCGCCGGCGAAGTCGTCGCCGTCGAGGCACCCGTCGACCGGGTGACAGCCGCCCTCCTGCATCCGGATGAGCTCGGCCGCGCCCTCGTCGAACTCGTGGTTGCCCACCGCGTTGAAGTCAAGGCCGACCAGGTTCATGGCCTCGATCGTCGGCTCGTCGTGGAAGAGGGCCGACAGGAGCGGGCTTGCGCCGATCAGGTCGCCTGCGGAGACGACCACGGTGTTCGGGTTCGTCGCCTCGAGGGCGCGGACATGGGTCGCCAGGTACTCGACGCCGCCGGCGTCAACTGCGCCGATCCGGCCGGACGAGCCCGTGGGCGGCTCCAGGTTGCCGTGGAAGTCGTTGATCGAGAGGAGCCACAACAGGTCTCCCCGGATAAGAACAGCCGCTGTCGCTCCAGCCCCGCCGCATTTACCTGACGACGTCTTGGTGGTGGCGGACATCACCGTGCGTGGCCGGCTCATCCACGTCGCCCAGCCTCGTACGCGGTTCGTGTTCCTCGGGTCGGAGCTTTGCCTCGGGCTTCCTTCCGACCCCACCACGGGGTGACGCCGTTGCCTCCGGCTTGCAGTCGGCACCACCGCCTCCTGCAGAGGACTTGCACCTCCAAGCTGCTGCCCATGCCGGGCGTACACGAAGAGGGCGGGGAGCGATCCCCGCCCTCTCGACTGGCGATGGCGCCGAAGCGTCGATCAGTTGAAGGTCAGCCGGCCCTCGATCGCAGGTGAGATCGGACCGGGCTGGGCATCGATGTAGTTGATCACGGCGTCGCGCACGTAGAGCTGGGTGTCGTTGGTGATCTGGCTCAGCGGCCAGAGGCTGACGCCATCGTCATTGAAGTTGCACGAGCCGGCCGCCAGGTAGTTGACGGTCGAGACCCGGTAGTAGGTGGCGGCGTCGGTGAAGTCCACCGGTGTGCCACCGATCGTCAGGGAGACGACGTTGTTCCCGCTGGGGAGCGCGGGGGAGGTGTCGTCGTAGGTGATGTTGTTGCCGTGGTCGGTGTCGAGCATGCACGTCGTGTAGTACGAGTACCCGCCGTAGCCGGACACGTACTTGTAGTAGTAGTAGTTCCGATAGGCGCGCTCCAGCACCGCCTTCAGCTGCGGCCCGTTCATCTCCATGACCACGAGCGAGTTCTCGTAAGGCATGAGCGTGAACATGTCGCTGACCTTCAGGGTTACCGGGCTCGCGGGGGTCGCGGTCGCCGCCACCTTCCGGTTGCTCATCGCGCCCGAGAGGTGGACGTCCACCGTGATCATGTTCGCGGTCAGCTCGTAGACGGCCGCGTCGGCCTGCAGGTTGGCGCCGTTCGTCTCCTGGGTGTAGGCCTGGAGGGCATCGATCGGCACGGTAGTCGTGCCGATGACCGTGTTGTTGTAGGTCGCGAGGAGCGACGCGTACGGGTCGACGATCGCCTTGATCGCCGAGTCCTCCGCCGTGCCCGTCGAGACGGACAGGTACTGCCCGGCGCGGCTCACTACCTCGTAGGCCCCGCGGTGGGTCATGAACCAGCGCGCGTCGGCGATGAGCACGGCCGCGGCATCGCCGGCGACGTGCTTTCCGGCTTGCGCCTGGAGCTGATTGATGAGCGCGTTCAGGATGCCGACGCCGGCAGCGGTGTTGCCCCGGTCGAAGGCGGCCCGGGCATTCGCGAATGCCTTCGTGATGGACGTTCGAACGCCGGCGTTGTCGATCTTGCCCGCGCCGTAGAAGCCGTTCACGGCGGCAATCGTGCCGGCGATGCTCTTCTGGCGCAGACCGAGGAACAACTCGCCGAGCGTGTTGTTGTAGCGCCAGGCCTGGCTGACGACGACCGGGGTGCTGGACGGGCCGGGGACGATCGTCGGGAGGTACTTGTAGCCGGCGAAGCCCGTGGCCGGGTTCGTATGGCTGTGGCCGCCGACGATGGCGTCGAGACCGCTGACCTGAGCCGCCATCACCGTGTCGATGTTGTCGTCCACCTCGACGCTGGCGGGGTTCTCCGTGAAGCCGATGTGGGTGAGCGCCAGGACGACGTCGCTCTCGGGCCTGAGCTCGTCGGACAGATCCTGGGCCGTCGTCAGCGGGTTGGTGAACGTCAGACCGGGAATGTTGCTCGCCAGCTCGTAGTTCGGCACGCGGTGGTTGCCGATGCCGAGAATGGCGATCTCGATGCCTTCTGGTCCGACGGTCCGCACGACGTACGGCTCGACCGGGACGTCGTCGAGTCCGTAGGCGCCGGTGTCGGATACGTTCGCCTGGAGGATCGGGAAGTTCGCCTGGCCGAGGGTGGTCGTGAAGACCTCGCTCCCGAAGTTGAACTCGTGGTTGCCGAGCGTCATGGCGTCATAGCCCATGGCGTTGAAGGCCTTGATGAGCGGGTTCATCTGCAGGTCGGCCGCCAGCGGCGTGCCGTCCGCGGCAAATCCCTGGGCGGCCGTCTTGAAGTAGTACATCATCGCATCGCCCTGGATGTTGTCGCCCGAGCTGACGAGGATCGTCCGATTCGGGTTGTACGCGCGCTCCTGCTTGATCAGAGTCGCCAGTTGCGTGTAGCCCACGAAGGCGCCCTTGGCAAGATTCCCGTGCGAGTCGTTGTGGTGGAGGATCGTGATCGGGACGATGCTCCCGCCGGCATCGGTGCCGTCGCGGGTGATCCGCCCGTCGAGCGTGCCGTTGAACGGCCTCGCGGCGGTGTAGGTGTCGCTCACCCAGTCGTTGACAGTGTCGAGCATGTCGCCCCAGTACGTGACGTCGGTCATGTACTTGAAGCCGTGGAAGTTGTCCTGGCCGGCCGGGGCGAGGAACTCGTTCGTGGCAACCCGGTAGGTCCGGTTCAGGTCGAGCGGGTAGCAGCCACCGTCATCAGCGTCGATGACGCACGGGTCGAACGCTCCCCAGGCGTACGACCTGAGCGGAGTGCCGCCCTTGTAGTTGTAGAACTTGTAGCGGACGCCGGCGACCTGGATCGGCCCCCTGGTGAGCGAGGCGCCCTGGTTGAGCACCTCCAGGATCCGCGCGCCGGTCATGCTCCCGACGATCGTCTGGTTGCCGAACGGGAGAATGCTGAACATCATCCCGTACGTGAGCTTGCAGGGGTAGCTCGCGCAGGCGATGTCTGACCGCAGGCCGCCCGAGTTGTTGAACACGATCTCGACGTCGTTGGCCGGCGTGGCGTCGGTGTTGAGGTCGTTGTAGATGGAGTCGTTGACGAACTTCCCCATGAGGGAGTCGCCGTCGTAGTAACGGGCGATCGGGACGTTCGTCCAGCCGATCTCCTGGTTGATCAGCGTCACGTAGTCGGGATCGCTGGCATAGCTGGCGATCAGCGCCTTGATGTCCGGGTCTTCGGGGGTGGGACTGGACGCGTTCCCGGCGTTGACGGTCAGCCTGGTCCACGCGACGCTCACCGTGCCGTCCGGGTTCGCCGTGATGTCGGCGCGGCCGACCTTGCGCCCGTTGTAGTGAGCCTGGACCACGGGGGTCTGACCGGCCTTGCCCGTGACGGTCACAACCTTGGCTTCTGCCAAGTTCGTGTGGCTGTGGCCGCCGATGATCAGGTTGGCCGGCTTGTCGGCAGTGATCAGCTTCTGGGCCAGGGTCTGGTCGCCGTAGATCGGGATCCCGTAGCCGTAGCCCCCATCCGCGAAGCCAAGGTGGCTCAGGACGACGATGACGTCCGCCCCGGCGGTCTTCATGGCGTCGTAGTAGTGAAGGATCGACTCGGCCGGGTCCTTGAAGCAGAGCCCCTCGGTCGCCGAGGCGATCGTGATCGTCGGCGTCTCTTGAGACGTGACACCGATGAAGGCGACCTTCGCCGTGTTCGGTGCGGTTCCGACGGTCTTCACGACGTACGGCGCGGCGACGAAGGACGGCGGGGTCCAGCCCGACGCGGAACATTCGGCGGCGTCCTTGACGACAATGTTCGCGGAAACGTACGGGAAGGTAGCCTGGTTGACGCGATCGCTGAGGACGGTCTTGCCCCAGTCGAACTCGTGGTTCCCGAAGGTCCCGACCGCATAGCCCATCGCGTTGTACGTCGCGATGGTGGGCTCACCCTTCTGCAGGTTCGATAGCAGCGATCCCTGCATCTCGTCGCCTGCATCGACGAGGAGGAACTTGTCGGCGCCGACGGTGGACCGAACGTCGTTGACGATCGTCGCAACTCGCGCCATTCCGGGGTTGCTGCTGGTGGCCGGGCTGGCGAGCACTTCCTCGAGCTGGCCGTGGAAGTCGTTCGTGTGCAGAATCGTGAACGACACGGTAACGGATGGCGCGGCGACCGCCGGCGCCGCCACAAGTGACGCGAGCAGCGCGACAACCGTCAGCAGGAGAATGGGACGGGAACGTCTCACGGGGGCACCTCCGACGCGAGGGAACGCGCGGGGACGCAGCCGGCCCACTCCCTCTCAAGCGGGCCGCACGCGGAAGTGCCGCAAGCGTAGCGAGCGGCGGTGACGCCGCGCCACGGCCAAACGTCCCGGAAGTCCGCTCCGCGCGCCACGAAGGCCGCCTGTGCGCAGTCCGTGGTGCGCGGGTGCACCGTTCCCGGTTGAGTGGCCGTGAAGAGGTCCCGGACAGACTCGCGTCATGCCTTCCGACGCGCGCGCCTCCCCCGCCCTGCCGCCGGCCGTGGCGGAGCGACTCGCCCGGCTCGCGCCCGACCAGCGCGCCGCCGCTACCGCGCCGCCGGGGCCGGTCCTCTGCATCGCGCCCGCGGGGAGCGGCAAGACGACCACCCTCGTGGCGCGCGTGGCCTGGCTCGTGGCCACGGGGGCCGACCCGGCGGCGATCGCTGCGATCACCTTCAACGCCCGGGCCGCCGAGGAGCTGCGGGAGAGGCTTGGTCCCGCCGTCCGGACGGGATGCCTTGCCGCGAAACGTGTGGCGCCTCCAGCGCTCGTAGCGCAAGATCAGGTACCGGATGCCAACGTGCCCTCAGCCCCTTGCGGTGCTTGACACCTCGCGCCTCCCTGGAGACCGTCGAGACATGCCCAGGACCCCTCAGCGACAGCCTGATCTCGCGGAGTGGGAGCAAGTGCTCGCGGCGGCGGTCGCCTTGCAGCGCCTGTTGCCAGAGGCGACCCACGTGGGCGGAACCGCTGCCGCAATCCATGCCGGCCACCGGCGCTCCGTCGATGCCGACCATGTGATCGAGGATCTCGCGTCACGCTTTGATCGGGTCCGCGGCGACCTCGATCACGCCGCCGGTTGGCGGGTGGCTCGCGAGAAGCGCCCCGTGATCCTGATGGGGAGCCTTGACGGCATCCTGACCACCGTTCGGAACCTCATCCGCCAGAAGCCGCTTGAAACCGTCGAGGTGGAGACAGCGAAGGGGAAGCTGCGCGTCCCGACGCGAGCCGAGATCCTCCGCATCAAGTCCTATCTGGCGGCCATCCGGCGCAACGCAACGAGGGACTACCTGGACGTGGCGGCGCTCGCCGACGGGATGTCCGACGCGCAGATCCTGAAGGCCCTCGCGCCGATGGATCAGCTCTACCCGCAGGCGGGAGATCCTGGAGCTGTGCGCCTCCAGTTGATCCGCCGGCTCGCTGATCCACGGCCGTACGACCTCGAAGACGTAGACCTCCGCGAGTACAAGGGGATCCAGGCTCCCTGGACCGCCTGGGACGCCGTGGTGAAGGAGTGCCGGCGCGTCGCCGTCCTCATGGCGGGCGCAGTGGCCGTGCGACGTGCGGGATGGACAGACGTGCGAGGATCGTCGAAGTCATGAAGCACCGACACCTCACGCATCACCGCTACACGCTCGCGGCGATCGACGACATCCTCGAGAACGGCACGCTGGCTGACTGGCGGCCGCTGCTTGCACGCGTGCGCCGAGAACCGGAGGGCGAGGTGGCGCGACGCGTACAGCAGATCCTTGATGCTCGCGACCTCGAAGACGGGGACGCCTTCTGGCGCGCCTACCTGGCAGACGCCCGCGCCCGGCGACAGCGCCTGGCTGTCCGGGAAGCCAGCCAGTAGCCTCCAGCCCCCGGGGGGCGATTGGCCCCCCGGCTCGCAGGGCCCCGCGCAAACCGCCGGGTGAGTGGGGGTTAAGCAGCCGCGGGCAGACTCCGGCCGTGGACCCGGATCGCCGTGACTCCCCCACCCTGCCGGCGGCCGTCGGGGAGCGGCTCGCGCGACTGGCGCCCGACCAGCGGGCCGCGGCCACCGCGCCGCCCGGACCGGTCCTCTGCATCGCGCCGGCGGGGAGCGGCAAGACGACGACTTCTGGGGCGTTTGGTCTTCTGGGGCGTCCCTCCGCTGTTCTCGTCCGGGTACGTCCGTGACATCAGGACGTCCGCGCCCTGACCGCTTCCTGCCGGCCCGCGCGCCGGCTCACCTGTCGGCCTTGCATTGAACGCATGACCGCGCGCCCCACCGAGCGGCCGGCGGTCCCGCCGGCAGGATCCGTGATGCCATGAAGGAGCGGGCCTC
>CAZVPS010000036.1:0-14161 GCA_964629105.1 uncultured Anaerolineaceae bacterium | reverse complement strand
CTTCAGGGCATCGTCGGCGCCCGCTTCCGCCACGAAACCCCCCCACCGGGAAGGGATTCGGCCGTTTCGAGGCGGGTTTCGTGCTCCCAGAGCGGGTCGGTGATGCCGGGGAGACTCGCGGGCGCACCGGGAGCGCGATGCCGGGCGCGCGTTGACACGACGAGGCGGTCCGCGACGGCCCGTTCACTTTGACACCGGGGAGCACGCCCGGTATCGTGGGACGATCGTGAGAGCGCGCTACTTCTACTTTCCGAGCCCGGCATGACCCACCCCGGAGCGCGAGCTCCGGGGGGCGGAAGTGCCGGGTGTGAGCAGAGGCCGCAGGACCTCTGCTTTTTCTTTTGTATGGCGGAGGATGATGGTCGGGGCCCGAGGAGGGTGCCGGGAGCCGCGAGGGCGGCCGGGATGCGAGGCGAGGCCAGATGTTCGTGGTGATGGCGGTCGGGGCGACCGAGGAGCAGCTGAACGCGGTGCGGGGCGCCGTCCTGGAGGAGGGCCTGACACCCCACGAGAACCGGGGCGGGGCGCGCGTGGTCGTGGCCGTCCTCGGCGAGGGCGGGGCCTGGGCCGAGCGCCTCGCCGAGCGGCTCTCGATCCTGCCCGGCGTCGCGTCGGTCACCCAGACGAGCCGGCCCTTCAAGCTCACCTCGCGCGAGTTCCACCCCGAAGACACGATCGTCCGCGTCGGGGACGTCACGATCGGGGACGGGTCCCTGACCCTGGCCGCCGGGCCCTGCGCGATCGAGTCGCGCGACCAGCTCTTCGAGACGGCGGAGGCCGTCAAGGCCGCCGGGGCGAACGTCCTGCGGGGCGGCGCGTTCAAGCCGCGGACCAGCCCCTACTCGTTCCAGGGGCTGGGGCTCCAGGGGCTCCGCTTCCTCGCCGAGGCGCGCGAGCGGACGGGCCTGCCGGTCGTCACCGAGGTGATGGAGCCGGGCCAGGTGGAGCACGTCGCCGAGTACGCCGACATCCTCCAGATCGGCGCCCGGAACATGCAGAACTACTCGCTCCTCATGGCCGTCGGGCGGATCGGGCGGCCGGTGCTGCTCAAGCGGGGCCTCTCGGGCACGATCGAGGAGTGGCTGATGGCCGCCGAGTACGTCATGTCGAGCGGCAACCCGAACGTGATCCTCTGCGAGCGCGGCATCCGGACGTTCGAGACGGCCTACCGGAACACACTCGACGTGACCGCCGTGCCGCTGGTCCACCAGCTGACGCACCTGCCCGTCTGGATCGACCCGTCCCATGCCGCCGGGAAACGCTGGCTGGTCATGCCGCTCGCGCTTGCGGGAACGGCCGCCGGCGCCGACGGGCTCCTCATCGAGGTCCACCCGCGCCCGGCGGAGGCGCTTTCCGACGGCGACCAGTCGCTGACCCCGGACCAGTTCGCGGATCTCGTGGTCGCCGCACGCGCCGTCCATGGGCAGGTCCGCGCGATCCACGCCACGCGGGGGCCCGCGATGACGGCCAACGCCCGCGCCTGATGGCCGCATCGTGCCCGTCGTGACGCCCGGATCCACCGTCGTCATCGTCCGCCCCGCCTCGCGGCTGCGCGGCGAGGTGCGACCGCCCGGCGACAAGTCGGTCAGCCACCGCGCCCTCCTCCTCGCCCTTCTGGCCGACGGCGAGAGCCGGATCTCCGGCGCCGGCGACGGGCGGGACGTCCGGGCCACGGCGGGGGTTGCGGCGGCCCTCGGCGCCACCGTGGAGCGCTCCGGCGACGACCCGCGGGCGGTCGACTACCGCGTCGTCTCACCCGGCCGCGCCGGCCTCCGCGAGCCCGCAGGCGTGCTCGACTGCCAGAACTCCGGGACGACGTTTCGGCTCACCGCCGGCATCCTGGCCGGCCTGCCGGGGTTCGCGGTCCTCGACGGAGACGCCTCCCTGCGGAGCCGGCCGATGGGGCGGGTCGCCGCGCCGTTGGCCGCGATGGGTGCCACGATCGCCGGGCGCGCCGGCGCCACCCTTCCCCCGCTGGCCATCACCGGGCGGGCACCGCTGACGCCGATCGATCACACGACCCCGGTGCCCTCCGCCCAGGTGAAGTCGGCGGTCCTCCTGGCCGGGCTGGCCGCGGAGGGCACCACGACGGTCCGCGAGGCCGTGGCCACCCGCGACCACACCGAGCGAATGCTCCGCGCCCGCGGCGTCGCCGTGCGCACGGAGCACCTCCCCGATGGCGGCGCCGTCCACGCCCTCGACGGCGTGGCCCGCGTCCGCCCCCTCGACGAGCAGGTGCCCGGCGACATCTCCGGGGCAGCGTTCTGGCTCGTGGCGGCCGCGATCCACCCCGACGCCGAGCTGACCCTCCGGAACGTCGGCACGAACCCGACCCGGCGTGCGATCATCGACCTGCTGCGACGGATGGGCGCCGAGATCGAGGTGCGTCCCGTCGGCGCGGCGGGCGACGAGGAATGCGGCGAGCCGGTCGCGGACCTCGTCGTTCGGAGCAGCAGGCTTCGGGGCATCGACGTGACGCCCGCCGAGGTCGCCGCGGCGATCGACGAGATCCCGGCTCTCTGCCTCGCCGCCGCCGTGGCGAGCGGGCGAACCGTGATCCGCGGCGTCGGGGAGCTGCGCCACAAGGAATCGGACCGGGTCGCCGGAATCGCGGCCGGGCTCGCGGCGCTGGGCGCACGAGTGACGGTCGACGGCGACACGATCGAGATCGACGGCGGCCGTACGCTCACGGGAGCGACGGTCGAGACGCATGACGATCACCGCCTGGCGATGGCCTTCGCGGTGGCCGGTCTCGTGGCGCGGGGCGAGACGATCATCCGCGACCCGGGGTCGGCCGACGTGTCCTACCCGGGCTTCTTCGGAGAGCTGGAAAGGGTTCGTGCATGACGAAACGAGTCGTCCTCATCGGCCATCCGGTCGCCCATTCGCTCTCCGGCGCGATGCAGCAGGCGGCGTTCGACGCGGCCGGCATCCCGGCCACCTACGAGCTGTGGGACCGGGCCCCGCTGGAGCTCGCTGACGCGATTGCCGAGCTGCGCTCCGATGACTTCCTGGGGGCCAACATCACCATCCCCCACAAGGAGAAGGCAGCCACCCTCGTCGATCGCCTGACCGAGGAGGCGCACGCCACCGGCGCCGTCAACACGATCACCCGCGAGGGGAAGCGCCTCGTGGGCCACAACACGGACGTGCCGGGCTTCCGGGTCGCCCTCGAAACCCTCGTCGGGAAGCAGCGGATGCCCCGCCAGGCGGTGGTTCTCGGCTCCGGCGGCGGGGCGCGCGCCGTCGTCCACGGGCTGGTCGCCGAGGGCTTCCAGCGCATCGTCGTCTTCAATCGCCACCTCCACCGGGCGGAGGCGCTCGTCCGCTTCTTCGCCAAGAGCGCCGCCCACATGGAGCTCCGGGCGATGCCCTGGCACGAGTCGATCATCGAGGCCGAGCTGGCCAAGGCGAAGGTGCTCGTCAACGCCACCTCCGTGGGCCTCCACGGCGACGAGAGTCCGATCCTCGCCGAGCTGATCCCGCCCGACCTCCTCGTGATGGACCTCATCTACAACCCGCCGCGCTCGCGGCTCCTGCGCGACGCGTCCGCGGCCGGCTGCCAGGTGTTGAGCGGCGAGGTGATGCTCCTCCACCAGGGCGCCGCGGCCTTCACCCTGTGGACGGGCCAGGCGGCGCCCGTGGAGCTCATGCATGAGAAGCTCGCCGCGGGCCTCGCCGTCGCCGGTGCGGCCGAAGGCGGGGCGGCCGACGAGGGCGCCGGCACGGCCGGGGAGCCGGGGGCCTGACGGTCGGCATGACCGGATTTCGGTTCCTGACGGCCGGAGAGTCGCACGGGCCTGCGCTCGGCGTCACCCTGGAGGGCCTGCCCGCCGGGATCCCCGTGACCGCGGAGGCAATCGCGGTGGACCTGCGCCGGCGCCAGGGCGGCAACGGCGCGGGGGCCCCCAGGGCGTTCGGGCAGGCCCGGGCCGCGTTCCTGGCCGGGGTCCGCCACGGGCGAACGATCGGGTGGCCGGTCCTGCGCCTCGTCAGCAACCGGGACTGGGAGAACTGGACCCGAGTCATGCAGGTGGAGCCGCTCACCGACGAGGACGCCGCGGAGCTGGCCGCTCTCGCCGAGGGCGGGGCCAAGCGGGCCCAGCCCGTGACCCGTGTGCGACCCGGCCACGTGGACCTGGCCGGCGCCCTCAAGTACGGCTTCGACGACGTCCGGCCGATCCTGGAGCGCGCCTCGGCCCGCGAGACGGCTGCGCGCGTGGCTGCGGGCGCGGTCTGCCGGGCGTTCCTCGCCGAGCTCGGGATCGAGGTTTGGTCGTTCACCGCCGAGGTCGGCGGGGTCGCGGTCGACCGCGCGGCGTGCACCCGCTCGCGCGAGGTGGCCGAGGCGTCGGCCCTGCGCTGCCCGGATCCGGCGGCGGAGGCGCGGATGATCGCCCGGATCGACGAGGCACGGTCGCTCGGCAACACGGTCGGCGGCGTCTTCGAGGTGGTGGCCCACGGCCTGCCCATCGGCCTCGGCAGCCACGTCCACTGGGACCGGCGTCTCGACGGCGCGCTGGCGGCCGCGATCATGAGCATCCAGAGCGTGAAGGGCGTGGAGCTCGGCCTCGGCTTCGAGCAGACGCGCCGCCTGGGCTCGGAGGTCCACGACGTCATCGAGGGGCGTGACGCTGCGGGCGCCTGGATCCACCGCTCGAACAACGCGGGCGGGCTGACGGGAGGGATCACGAACGGCGAGCCGCTCGTCGTGCGGGGTGCCGTGAAGCCGATCTCCACCCTCTCCCGTCCCCTCCCCTCCGCGGACCTCGTGACCGGCGAGACGGTCGAGAAGGCCCACTACGAGCGGAGCGACATCTCGGTCGTCCCGGCCGCCGGCGTCATCGGGGAGGCGATGGTTCTCCTCACCCTGACCCGGTTCGTCCTGGAGAAGACCGGCGGCGACTCGCTGGCCGAGGTGCGCGACAACCTGGACCGCTACCGCGAGCGGATCGGGCGCGGGCCGGCGCGCGTCTAGGCGACCAAAGCGTGGACCTCGTGCTCGTCGGGCTCCCCGGGGGCGGCAAGACCGCCGCAGGGCGCCGGCTCGCCCGTCGCCACGGGGCCGAGGTGGTCGACCTCGACGAGGTGATCGCCGCCGAGGCCGGCCGGCCGATCCCGGCGATCTTCGACGAGGAGGGCGAAGAGGGCTTCAGGGCCCGTGAGCGCGCCGCCGTGGCCGCGCTGGGGCCCCCGGACATGGCGCCCGGCCTGCTCCGCGTCGTCTCCACCGGCGGCGGCGCCCCGATCGACCCGCGCAACCGCTGGCTCCTTTACCGCGGCCGCCACGTGGCGTGGCTGGACGCCCCGGCGGAGGTCCTCGCCCAGCGGATCCGCCACAGCCCGAACCCGCGGCCCCTCCTGGTCGGCCGCGACCCGATCGGGAAGATGCGCGAGCTCGCGGCCGCCCGGGCCCGCTTCTACGCGCCGGCGCTCCGGGTGAACGGGATCGTCGGCCTCGCGGGCGTCGTCGAGACGCTGGAGCGGCACGCCGACGACCCGATCGCGGACGGGACGACGCTCCTGCGCGCGCAGACCGAGATCGGGCGGTACGAGCTGGGCGAGGGCAATGCCGTCGCCGGCGTCCTAGCGGCCCTCGCGGCGCTGGATGCCCGGCGCGCCATCCTCGTCTCCGAGCCGCGGGCGTGGAAGGTGGCCGGCGCCGCGCTGGCCGACGGGCTGATCGCCGCGGGCATCCCCGTGGATCGCCTCCTCCTGCCGGAGGGCGAGGCCGCCAAGCGCATGGCGGTCGTGGAGCGGGCCGCGAGCGAGCTTGCCCGGCTCCGCGCGGAGCGCGGCGACCCACTGGTCGCGATCGGCGGAGGAGCGCTGGGCGACACGGCCGGCTTCCTCGCCGCGACTTGGCTGCGGGGGGTGCCGATCATCCACGTGCCCACGACGCTCGTGGCCCAGATCGACTCGGCCATCGGGGGCAAGACCGCGGTCGACCTGCCGGAGGGAAAGAACCTGCTGGGCGCCTTCCACCAGCCGGCGGCGATCGTCGTTGACGTCCGTTTCCTCCGGACGCTGCCCGCCCGCCAGCTGCGCGCCGCCCTCGGCGAGGCGGCGAAGATGGCAGCGCTCGGCGACGATCGGCTCTTCGAGCTCCTGGAGGCCGAGGGCGCGGCCATCGCCGCCGGCGAGGCGCGGGCCCACGACGACGGGGCGATCGCCGAGGTGGTCGAGCGCTGCGGCTGGGCCAAGATCGAGGTCGTGACCACCGACGAGCGCGAGCAGGGCGACCGGATCAACCTGAACCTTGGCCATTCGCTGGCCCACGCGATCGAGGCCGCAGCGGGCTACGAGGGGATCCTCCACGGGGAGGCGGTGGCCTACGGGCTGCGCGCCGCCTGCCGGATCGGCGTTGCCGTGGAGACGACCCCGCCGGAGCGTGCCGCGCGGGTTGAGTCGCTCCTCGACGCCCTGGACCTGGGACGCGCGCCGCTCCCCTACCCGCTCGCCGCGGTCCTGGCCGCGACCGTCACCGACAAGAAGCACGCCGGCGGGCGCCTGCGCTGGGTCCTGCCGACGGCGGCCGGCGTCACCGTCCGGAGCGACGTGCCGGACGAGGTGGTGGAGGCGGCGGCGCGCGGCGTCCTGGCCGGGAGCCCCAGGGAGGTGCCCGCATGAGCGACATCGACGGCACGCACGGCACGGGCGCGGACAACGGGCGCGGCGCCCGCCCGGCGCGGGTCCTCGTCGTCAACGGGCCGAACCTGAACCTGCTCGGGACGCGGGAGCCGGCCATCTACGGGCGAGAGACGCTGGCCGAGATCAACGCCGGGATCGCCGCCCGGGCGGCCGAGCTCGGCGTGGAGGTCGCCTTCTTCCAGTCGAACCACGAGGGCGCCCTCATCGACCGGCTCCAGCGGCGCGACTTCGACGCCGCCATCGTGAACGCGGGCGGCCTCACCCACACCTCGGTCAGCCTGCGCGACGCGTTGCTGGGCATCGAGCGCCCGTTCGTGGAGGTCCACCTCTCCGATCCGGCGACCCGCGAGCCGTTCCGGCAGGTCAACTACCTGGAGGACGTCGCGCTCGCCCGCTTCATCGGGATGAAGGCGGCCGGCTACCACCGCGCGCTCGAGGAGCTGGCCCGGCGCTGGGCGGCCGGCGAGATCACGCCGCGGGCGGCCGACGTGGCATCCGGCGGGGGCGAGGAGGCGCTCGATGCCTGAGCGCGACGAGCCCGATGTCGTCCTGGCCGACGCCGCGGCGCACGGCGACCGGACCACGGCGGCGCTGGCGCCGCTGCGCGAGCGGATCGACGCCATCGACCACGAGATGGTGGCCCTCCTCAACGAGCGCGCTCAGATCGCCCTCGAGATCGGGCGGGTCAAGGAGCAGACCGGGCGGCGGACCGTGCGCGATGCCAAGCGCGAGACCGAGGTCCTCGAGCGCGTGACGAGCGCGTCGGCCGGGCTCTTCCCGGAGCCGGAGCTCGTGGCCCTCTACCGGAAGCTCATCGCCGCGACGCGGCGGGTCCAGCACGCCCAGAAGCGGAATGCGGCCGCCGGGGTCGAAGCCGCGGGAGCGGAGGCGGCCGCCCGGGCGGACGACGCGGCGGTGCACCCGGGATCGCGCGAGGAGTGAGCCCGCTCGCGGTCCCGCTCGGGCCGCGCGATCCCGGTCCCGTCCGTCCGGATCCTGCCCGGCTCCCGTCCCGCCCCACGACCCGCTTCGCGCCAGCGCCGACCGGCTTCCTCCACCTCGGCCATCTCGTCAACGCGATTTACGCCTGGGGGATCGCACGCGCGGCCGGCGGACGCGTGATCCTGCGGATCGAGGACCACGACCGCCAGCGGAGCCGACGGGCCTTTGAGACGGCGATCCTCGACGACCTCGAGCGGCTGGGGCTGATCCCCGACGAGCCGTCGATCGCGGAGGTGCGCGCGGGTCGGTCCGCCTACCGCCAGTCGGACGACGCGGCGCCCTACGCGGCGGCGGTCACCCTCCTCCGCGCGCAGGGTCGCGTGTACGCCTGCACCTGCTCGCGCGCCGCGCTGCTTGCCTGGCGCGGGCCCGGCTGCCCGGGGGCGTGTCGGGCGCGCGGACCCCACGACGACGCGTCCGACGGCGCGCCGGGGTCGGCCCTCCGCGCCTGGCTCGGCGAGGGCGAGGAAGCCTTCGACGACCTCCTCCTCGGTCCGCAGTCCGGCCGCCCTTCGGCCGACGGCGACCTCACCCTGCGCGACCGCCACGGCAACTGGAGCTACCCGCTCTGCGTCGTTGTCGACGACCTCCGCCACGGCGTCGACCTCGTCATCCGCGGGAGCGACCTGCTCGACGCCACGCCGCGCCAGCTGCTGCTGGGGCGCCTGCTCGGCCGGGAGCGGCCGCCGGCCTTCCTCCACCACCCGCTCCTGCGGAAGCCGTCGGGCGCCAAGCTCTCCAAGGCCGACCACGACACCTCCATTCGCGACCTCATCGACGGCGGCGCGACCCCGGCCGAGCTCCTCGGCTTCGCCGCGGCAGCGGTCGGCCTCGCGGACTCAGCCCGCCCGGTACCCGCGGTTGCACT
The DNA here is from genome assembly GCA_964629105.1 of uncultured Anaerolineaceae bacterium. GTDB lineage: Bacteria > Chloroflexota > Limnocylindria > Limnocylindrales > CSP1-4 > CTSoil-043. The sequence continues at coordinate 5,640 of CAZVPS010000036.1, read as the reverse complement.
GGGAGATCTGTTCGTGCCCTGACGCGGGCCTGAATCCCGCGCGGGGTCCGCGTCGTGCGGGCCGGTCAAGCAGCGATGCCACCCTGGTCTCGATCGACTGCGTAGAGCTCCCACTCCCCCGGAACGCCCTTCAGCTCGTGCTTGCCCCGCTGCTGGAAGACCATGTCCGAGCCAACGACGAGGTCCGTCACGGTCCGCGAGACCAGGATCTCCCCCGGCCCGGCCAGCCCGCCAACGCGCGCCCCGATGACAACTGCGAGCCCACCCACGCTGTCGGCAATTCGCTCGACCTCGCCCGTGTGGATGCCGACTCGGACCTGGAGCCCGAGCCTCTCGACGACCTCGATGAGCCCCGTCGCGCATCGGATGGCCCGCGCTGGCCCGTCGAATGTCACGAAGAAGCCGTCCCCCGCCGTATCGATCTCTCGTCCTCGGTACCGCGCGAGCTCGTTCCGGACGACGGCGTAGAAACTCTCCAGCAGGTCCGCCCATCGCCGGTCGCCGATCTCCGCAGCTCGCTTCGTGGAGTCGACGATGTCGACGAACATCACCGTTGCCAGGACGCGCTCCGGCTCGGTGCTATCGCGCATCCCGGTGAGGAACTCCTGGATCTCCTCGACGGCCCGCTGATCGCCGATCCACGGCCAGTGGTCCGCGCCCGGAAGCGCGATGAACTTCGCCCCGGGCACGTGATCGGCGATGTACTGGCCTTCTTCGAGCGGAACCGCCTGGTCGTCTCGCCGATGCAGCACGAGCGTGGGGACACGGATGGTGGGGAGGATGTCACGGACGTCGATCTGCTGGACCATCCGAGCCAGGGCCACCGCGGCGCCGGGGCTCGCGGCAAGTCGCTCGAGTTTGGCGAACCACTCCACGTAGCGCCGGTCGCCCACGAGCGACGGCACCATCTCTTCCAGGAACAACGCGCCGCGGCCCCAGTTTCGCTCGAGGTGGTCGAGCCACTCCAGGTTGCCTGGCGTCGGCGCCCATGGGTAGGTCGGACCGGTGTCGCCCTTGCCACTGAACGTGCCATAGGCCACGACGGCTCTCGTCCTCTCGGGATGGGTGGCGGCGAACAGGAGGGCCACGGGTCCGGTCTCCGAGACGCCCATGATGGCGGCCCGCTTCGATCCCACCGCGTCCATCAGGGCGGCGATGTCGTTGACCCGGTCCTCGAGCAATCCAGGTCGACCGTCCGGGGCGTGATCCGAGAGACCCGTCCCTCGCTTGTCGAAAACGATCAGGCGGGTGAACGAGGCCAGCCGGCGCAGGAAACGGGCCATGGATGGGTCTTCCCACGAGTGCTCAACGTGGGACACGAAGCCGGGCGACAGCACGAGGTCCAGGTCGGCATCGCCGATGACCTGGTAGGCAATGTGAACGCCATCCAGGCTTCTCGCGTAGCGCGTCTCAGGGACCACACCGGCATTCTGGCCGGGACCGAAGCGCCGTGCACGCTCCCGGAACAACGGGTCAAGGGCCGACGCGGGCGCGAGCAGGGCGGCCATGCAGCTGAGGGACAGGTTCGGGGGCTCCGTGGTGATGTGAAGGCGCGGCTTTTCGGGCGAGACCTCCCTCGCCTGTCACGGCGTGCGTCAACGTGACTTGAGACGCCCCGAAGTCATCAGGACGCGGCTGGGACCTCAGCGAGCCGGCCGGCCTGTGCGGCGAAGTCCCAGACGTCGATCGCCTGCGCGAGTCGGACGCCTCGGTGCGTGGCTCTCGGACCCATCGTCGCGGTGCCTGACGACGACGAGGTTCGGATCGAGGTCCTGTGCCAGGAGCGAGGACCATGCGGCGCCGTTGCGCTCCATCGCGGTCCGAAGCTCGCGGGAGGTCCATCTCGTCCTCGTCGATGACGGGGATGCGCCCACCGGTCAGGGCGAACAGGTACGAGGAGTCGGCGCCAACGAGGTGGCGCATCGTCTCGAGGATCGAGCCGTAGGTTCCCGGGACGTTCCTCCCCAGCTGCGCTCAGCGCAGCGCCGCGACGAAGAAGTCGATGACGCGCCGCTCATATCCGGCGGGGTCTGCGAAGTAGCTTCGGGCATGGCCTGCGCCCGGAACGAGCCAGAGCTGCGCAGCCGAGCCGCCGGCCGCGGCCAGCAGTCGCTCGCCGTCAAAGGTCGGGATCGTCTCGTCCGCGGTGCCGTGGATGAGCAGGATCGGGCGTGGGGCGATGTCGCCGATGACAAGCCCCGGCTGGACATCGCTCGGGTCGGTTCCCGAAAGCAGGCGATAGTCGAGCAGTGCGTAGGCGACGAGCGGTCCCGGGAGATGATACCGGCCCTCCATCTCCCGGGTGAGCACCTCCTCCAGGGCAAAGAACCCGGAGTCGGCGACAAGCGCGTCGATCTCCACGGGCGCGCGGCGGCCAGGATGGCCGATGCAGCCCCGAGACTGAAGCCGAGAACTCCGACGCGCCCCGCGCCGCGGGCCCTTGCCTCCTTCACGGCGCCGAGGACGTCCCACTGTTCTCGAGCGCCGAAGGTGATCGGCGCCCCACCGCTCTCGCCCTCGCCGCGAAGATCGAACGCGAGGACATCGAAGCCGGCGGCGAGGAGCGCCGGCGCGAGACGGAGGGTCATCCCGTTCTCGAGGCGATTGTTGTCGACCCCGGGAGCGATGACGATCGCTCGCCCCGTTGGGTTCGGCGAGGGCAGGTACCAGCCGCTCAGCGGCACGCCGTCGAGCAGGCTTGCGAACGAGATCGCCTCGTAGATGAGCCAGTGCCGCCCGGGGTCGTCATCGACCGGAGCGCGGCCCGGATACAGGCGCATGGCGACAACCGCCGGCACGACGACGCCAACGACCACGACGGCGACGGCGAGCGCCGCCAGCGCCCGCCCCGGCCGCCATCGTCGCCGCGCTCGAACCTCGGAATCCATGTCGCCCGATCCTCGTGACGGTGCCCATGGTCGGTCTCGCACGTGGTCCGGCGCGTTCCCAGCGGCCGGGGTGGAGGCCGCGCGCCGGACCCTCTCGTGCGCGGCTCACCGTGGGCCGCGGTCATCCATCTGGCGAGAGGCGAACGGCCCAGGGTCGGCGACCGTCCTGGTGCGAGCGGTTGGCCCGCTACCCCGACCGCGCCGTCGCACCCCGGAGCCGGGCGACCAGAAACCCCAAGGCCGCGACGTCGCGGCCGTCGGGGCCGAGCGCATCGACGAGCGCCGAGGCGACGATCACGCCGTCCGCGCCGGCCCGGACGAGGGCGCGGACATGTGTCGGGCGGCTGACGCCGAAGCCGACGGCCACCGGGACCGTGCTCACGGCCTTCACGTCGCGGACGTAGCGGCCGACCTCCGGCGGGAGGCTGGTCCGGGCGCCGGTGATCCCGACGAGCGAGACGCAATAGAGGAATCCGCCGCTCCGGGCTGAGACCAGCGCGCGGCGAGCAGGCGACGTGGTCGGGGCGACGAGGTAAACCACCGCGATCCCGGCCTCGGCGGCCGCCGCCTCGAACGGCGCTCCCTCGTCGGGCGTGAGGTCGGCGACGATCGTGCCTGCGGCGCCGGCCGCGGCGAGCGCCCCGGCGCGCTCCCGGCCGTCCCCGCCGCCAATCAGCTGGTTGGCGTAGCCCATGGTGACGAGCGGGACACCCGGGCGAGCGCGGGCGATCCGCCGCACGAGGTCGAGCGAGCCGTCGAAGGTCGCGCCGGCGGCGAGGGCGCCGGCCGAGGCCCGCTGCAGGGTGGTCCCGTCGGCGAGCGGGTCCGAATACGGCAGCCCGACCTCGAGGAGGTCGGCGCCGGCGTCGATCGCGGCGAGCGCGATCGCGAGCGAGGTCTCGGCGTCGGGGTAGCCCGCGACGATGTACGGAATGAGCGCGACCCGGGCGGCCGCGCGGGCCCGGGCGAAGGCATCGGCGATTCGGCGGGCGCCGGCGGTGGCGTTGGTGCCCGGCGGGGTGGCGGCGAGGGCCGTCATCGGACGCCCTCCCACGGCTCGACGTCGGCGAAGCGCTCGAGGGCGGCGAGGTCCTTGTCGCCGCGCCCCGAGAAGCCAACGAGGACGAGCGCCTCATCGGGCCAGGCGGCGGTCGAGCCCGCGCGGCCGGCGCGACCTGCGGCCCCCGCCAGGAGCTTCGGCAGGGCGGCGATCGCGTGGGCAGTCTCGAGCGCCGGGAGGATCCCCTCCGTCAGCGTCACCGCCTTCATCGCGGCCACGGCTTCGCGGTCCGTCGCGCTGGCCACGGAGATCCGGCGGGCCTCGGCGAGGGCGGCGAGCTGCGGCCCGACACCCGGGTAGTCGAGCCCGGCCGAGGCGCTCACCGCCTCCACGACCTGCCCGTCCCGGTCCTGGAGCATGAGCGAGCGCGACCCGTGGAGGATCCCCGGCGAGCCGCCGAGGATCGCCGCCGCGTGGCGCCCGGTCTCGATCCCGTCGCCGGCGGCCTCGGCCACCGCGAGCCGGACCTCTGGTTCGCCGATGAAGCGTGACAGGAGGCCGATCGCGTTCGAGCCGCCGCCGACGCAGGCGAGGGCGAGGTCCGGGAGCCGCCCCTCAACGGCCAGCAGCTGGGCTGCGGCCTCGTCGCCGATCCGGCGCTGGAGGTCGCGCACGATCGTGGGGTACGGGTGGGGGCCCATCGCGCTGCCCAGGACGTAATGGGTCGTGGCGACGTTCGTCACCCAGTCGCGCATCGCTTCGTTGACGGCGTCCTTCAGGGTGGCCGTGCCGGAGGTGACGGAGCGGACCTCGGCGCCGAGGGCCCGCATCCGGAGAACGTTCGGGGCCTGGCGCTGGATGTCCTCCTCGCCCATGAAGACGACGCAGGGCAGGCCCAGGAGAGCGCAGGCGGTGGCGGTGGCCACGCCATGCTGCCCGGCCCCGGTCTCGGCGATCACCCGGGTCTTGCCCAGGCGGCGGGTAAGCAGCGCCTGACCGAGGGCGTTGTTGATCTTGTGAGCCCCCGTGTGGGCGAGATCCTCGCGCTTGAGATAGACGGCAAGGCGGGTGGGGAGTGGCAGGTCGGCGTGGTGGGTGCCGCGGGCGCGGCCAGGGCGGCCCGGGACTGAGGCGATGCGCAGGCGGGAGGCCTCGTTCAGCACCGCGGCGGCCAGGCGGTCCGCGCGGTACAGCGCCGTCGGGCGACCGGCGAAGCGGGCGAGCAGCTCGCGCAGCTCAGCCCAGAAGACCGGATCGTGGCGGAGCGCGGCGTACGCCGCCTCCAGCTGCTCCAGGGCGCCAACGAGCGTCTCGGGGACGAAGCGCCCGCCGAAATCGCGTTCGGCGCCCCAATGGCCGCGAGCGTCGGCCTCCAGCAGCCCGGGGTGAACAGGCGTCGGGCCGGAGGCGACGTTGGGACGGTCGAAGCGGACGGCCCGGGCGCGCTTGGCGAAGAGGGCGACCGCGAGCGCGTCCTTCCGCGGCCGCTCCCCCGGAGCACGCGAAGCCTCCACGCCCGATGCAACGTCCACGCCGACCGCGGGGACGGCGAGAAGAGCGCCGGCGACGGTTCCCGGGTTCAGTCCGCCGGCCAGGATCACGGGCACCTCCCGGGCGACCGCGGCTGACAGGGCGGGGTCGGCGCGCGTGCCGGTGCCGCCCGGGTGGAGCCCACCGGCCGTGTCGAGGAGGACGCGCGCAGCGCCAGCGGCGAGGTCGGCGCGGGCGCGGGCGACGGCGCCGGCCATGCCG